>CAMAHO010000017.1 GCA_945834545.1 uncultured Lachnospiraceae bacterium
ATAGCAAGCTCGATAACGGGCTCAGGGAACTCCATAGACTCAAGGATTACAGGATGTTGCTCATCACAGATGGTATCACCGGTAGTAGTGATCTTGAAACCAACTGCTGCAGCGATATCTCCGGAGTAAACCTTATCCAACTCCTGACGCTTGTTAGCGTGCATCTGAAGGATACGGCCTACACGCTCCTTCTTGTCCTTCGTAGCATTGAGTACGTAAGAACCGGAGTTTAAGGTACCGGAATATACACGGAAGTAAGCAAGCTTACCTACGAACGGGTCAGTCATAATCTTGAATGCAAGTGCTGCGAAGGGCTCTTCATCAGAAGATAATCTCTCCACCTCGTTGCCTTCAAGGTCAACACCCTTAATAGCGGGTACATCCAAAGGAGAAGGCATATACTCGATAACAGCGTCCAAAAGCTTCTGAACACCCTTGTTTCTGTAAGCAGTACCGCAGCAAACGGGGACGGCTCTACATTCACAGGTAGCCTTTCTCAAAGCAGCCTTCATCTCTTCTACAGAAGGAACTTCTCCTTCCAAATACATCATCGTGAGGTCATCATCCAGTTCGCAAACCTTCTCAACGAGCTCGTCATGATACAATGCAGCTTCGTCAGCCATATCGCCGAGATCATCTGTTACAGTGATATCATCACCCTTTTCATCGTTGTAGATATAGGCCTTCATTTCGAACAAGTCGATGATTCCCTTGAATTCATCTTCCTTACCGATAGGCAACTGAAGACAAATCGCATTCTTACCGAGTCTGTTGCGAATCTGATCTACTGCAGCATAGAAGTTTGCACCAAGGATATCCATCTTATTGATGAATGCCATACGAGGTACATTGTAGGTATCAGCCTGACGCCATACGTTTTCAGACTGAGGCTCTACACCACCCTTTGCACAGAAGACACCAACGGCGCCATCCAATACACGAAGGGAACGCTCTACTTCAACAGTAAAGTCAACGTGACCCGGAGTGTCGATAATATTGATACGATGCTCTAAAGCGCCTTCCATAGGCTTGGTCTCTTTCTCAAGAGTCCAGTGACAGGTGGTAGCTGCAGATGTAATGGTAATACCTCTTTCCTGCTCCTGAGCCATCCAGTCCATGGTAGCAGTACCTTCGTGAGTATCACCAATCTTGTAGTTAACGCCTGTATAATACAGAATACGCTCTGTAGTAGTAGTCTTACCAGCATCGATATGAGCCATAATACCAATATTTCTAGTTCTCTCTAATGGGTAATCTCTTCCAGCCAAGATTTTTTCCTCCTATCATTAATGACACAAATTCCAAACTAGAATCTGTAATGAGCAAAAGCCTTGTTTGCTTCTGCCATCTTGTGCATATCCTCTTTTCTCTTTACAGCTGCACCGGTATTGTTTGCAGCGTCGAGGATTTCATTTGCAAGTCTGTCTTCCATAGTCTTCTCGCTTCTCTTACGAGAGAACATGGTCAACCAACGAAGACCAAGAGCCTGACGTCTGTCAGCTCTTACCTCGATAGGTACCTGATAGGTAGCACCACCGATACGTCTAGCTTTTACTTCAAGAACCGGCATGATGTTGTTCATTGCCTCATCGAAAACCTCCAGGGCAGGCTTGCCGGACTTCTCTTCAACCTTAGCAAATGCTCCGTAAACAATCTTCTGTGCTACACCCTTCTTACCATCTAACATGATGTTGTTGATAAGCTTGGTAACAACCTTGTTGTTGTACAAAGGATCTGCCAATATATCTCTTTTTGCAATATGTCCTTTACGTGGCACGGTTTCTTCCCTCCTTAACAAAAATAATAACGTTAAATCATCGGTACTCACATGTGTTTCCCCAAGTGTACGTGCTGTGTATCTGTCATACAGAATTCTCCAACACTATCTTAGTTGCGTTTTGTGGACCTCATTGTTTCTAAAGCTGCAACTTATTTCTTTGCATCTTTAGGTCTCTTAGCGCCGTACTTAGAACGAGCCTGTTTTCTGTTAGCAACACCTGCTGTATCCAAAGTACCACGGATAATGTGGTATCTGGTACCAGGAAGGTCCTTTACTCTACCACCACGGATCAGAACAACGCTATGCTCCTGAAGGTTGTGACCTTCACCGGGGATATAGCTTGTAACTTCGATACCGTTGGAAAGACGAACTCTGGCGATCTTTCTCAAAGCGGAGTTAGGCTTTTTAGGAGTTGCAGTCTTAACAGCAGTACAAACACCACGCTTCTGAGGAGCGGAAGCATTTGTAGCCTTCTTGTGAAGAGAGTTGTAACCCTTCTGAAGAGCAGGTGCTGTTGACTTCTTTACGGAAGTCTGGCGTCCTTTTCTAACTAACTGGTTAAATGTTGGCATTCTGTTTCACCTCTTTCTGTAATATACTTATTTTGCGCACGAATGAATTTCCTATTCCTGCCATGCTTAAGACGACAAAAAAAGCATCCAAACACGCACGCTATGTTATTATAGTAGCTGTTGGATACTTTGTCAAATTATTTTTTTAAGCACCAGTTCAGCCATACCGGGTACCACATCCAAATTATGCTCGCATAAATTTGGATGTGGCACCCGGTATGGCTGAACTGGTGCTTAAAACACCCAACGTCTTTGGATTTGGTAGCTAATCAGAAACAGAAGAGTGTCAACCACCACCTTCACAAAGGTTTCACTACCGGATAGTCCGGAAACCACCCAGGCTACCAGAATCCAAGACAGATTTGCCTGAAGGATGCATAGCAGGTAATAGCGCACAAGGCTTTCCCTTGCCTTTCTCTTCGCACCGGGCTTCGCCTTTTTAAAAACCAGATTTCCATTCATAAAATAATTAAAGAAAGAAGAAACAATTCTGGCTCCTAATGTCCCCACCAGAATCCTCTCCCGTTCAGGCAATCTCCCAGGCAGAAACTTTATCAGCAGCCAAAACAATACGATATCTACCACAAAAGAAATGAGGCTTGAACTTAGAAATAAAAACCACTGAGAGAACAAAATCCGATATATTCTCAAGGAGTCCTTAACAGCACGAAAATGGGTCTCCCGATTTCCATGATAATAGATAGTCTCTATAGGAACTTCCTCAACCCCAATTCCCTCTGTCACTCCTTGTATCAGCATGCGGATTTCATAGTCAAAGCGTTGCCCCTTCATGGCAACACACTCCGCAAGAAAGGAGTAGGGAATTCCTCGTAGACCGGTTTGGGTATCCGAAATCCTTTTTCCGTAAAGCACTGCAAAAATCCAGGTGGTTAACTTATTTCCGAATTTGCTCTTAATGGGAACCATCTCCTGATCAAAGTCCCTGCAGCCAAGGATAAAAGAATGGCTTTCTGCCAGTTTATCGGCAACCCTTATGGTATCCTCCAGGCTGTGTTGTCCGTCTGCATCAGCTGTTACAACGCCAGTCAGTTCCTCTCTGTTGTATTGGTTAAGCAGATAAGCAAATCCCGTCTTAAGCGCCTGCCCTTTTCCTTGATTCACTTCATGGGTTATAACCCGACAAAGCTTTTCCTCCTGTATTTTGTCAAAGATTTCTGTCCCTTTTGTGCTTCCATCATTCACAACTATGATTTCAAGAAATCCCTGGTTCTGCAAAAGGTGTACATAATCGAGAAGAAATTCCTCCGGGTTAAGAGAGGGAATTACAATTACTATTGTGTTTCGCGTTGAATACATAAAGTCCTCCAATGCAGCAGCCCCCCAAGCCACTTCTTCTATTCTTATTAATCTTCTTTTGCCAGCTCCTCCAGATATCTGTGAAGAGCATCCTGCCAGGACGGTAGCTTCGAAAATCCGTTCTCCGAAAGCTTCTCCTTACTCATCCTACTGTTGCTGGGGCGGTTAGCCTTAGCCCCGTACTCAGCTGATGTCACAGGCTTTACTGTCACATCCATTCCTGCCTCCTTGAAAATTGCACAGGCAAAATCATACCAGGAGCATACTCCTTCATTCGTAGCATGATAAATGCCGTATTTCTCCGTGGCTATCATATCTACCAAAAGCTTTGCCAAGTCAAAGGTATAAGTAGGTGATCCAAACTGGTCATTTACCACCGTGAGCGTATCATGGGTTTTCCCTACCTGAAGCATGGTTTTAACAAAATTCTTACCATGAATCCCAAACACCCAGGCAATACGCACGATAAAGAATTTCTCTAAAAGACCGGTCACCGCCAGCTCTCCTTCATACTTTGTCTGCCCGTAAACACTTTTAGGATGAGCCTCATCCTCAGGTTCCCAAGGTCTTTCCCCTTCTCCGTCAAAGACATAATCTGTACTGATATACATCATCTTAAGGTCTAATTTTTTACAAACCCGGGCAATATTCTCCGTACCACCTGCATTGATGCGGCGGCAGACATCCTCATTTTCTTCTGCCGCATCCACTGCCGTGTAGGCAGCACAATGAATCACCGCCTGAACTTTTGCCTTTGTAATGACATCCTCCACCTGAGCAGCATCTGTAATATCCATTTCCTCAATATCTACGCCAACTGCTTCCTGGCCTCTTTTCTCCAACTCTTTTACCACATCATAGCCAAGCTGTCCCTTGACTCCGGTTACTAAAACACGCATTCGTTTTCCTCTCCTTCGATGGATTTTAAACTCGTTGCTGAAGTTTGCTGTTCCATTTTCATCAATGACGACAATTCTGTACAAGTTCTCTCCTATCATATCACCTTGATCTGAATAACTCAACAGTTCATTCCCCTGGCAGGGCAAGACATCTGTAATAATCCACTTGTCCTGCTCCAGAATTTGGAGATAGGAAGCCTTTCCACTCTGAGAGATTTGCCAGGTAATCCTGATTTTCTCATCCTCATACCCTTGAGCCTCTTGGGGTTGGAGAAGAAAGGTAAAGGCCTCCTTCACAGGATACATAAGCTCCGCATAGAGCTCCGAGCGACCTTCCCGGCAAACCTTGTCAGGCACTAAACCATTTACTGTAACCTCTACAGAATCGGCAAAAATACTTTCTCCTAATGCACTCAGTTTCAGACAGACACGATAGTTGCCGGGTTCAAAGACCATGTCTGGCGTCATTACCTCCCCCTCTTCATTTTTCCACACCAGCTCTGCCACGCCATAGCTTGCCCCCTTGGGTACCATCCAGCCCTCTCTTGGTGTTGTACCGACACGAGGCTTCGGAATACCATAGATAGCGACGCTTTTCACTTCCCGTCGTTTCCACAAAAGCTTCACACAGACAAAAGCCACTACAGCCATCAGTACAGTCAGTCCGCTAAGCAAAAGTCCTTCCTTCCAATAAGGATAAGTCATCACAATTTCCGTCACACCTGCATCCACTACAAGCAGATGATTTTCATTCCGAATAGGGCTCGCAGAGGCAAAAATGTCATGATAGGCAAGTGTTGTATTAACCCCGTCCTGCTCCGAGGTTATGGTAAGCTTTCCCTTTGTCTGCTCCACCCGGAGAGTTACCACCTGATTTTTGGGCAGACTCATAGTGTTTGTCTGCATGACAAAATCCAATAGGGCTCTTATGGAAGAGTCCTTTGTCAATCCATAATAGTAGGGCAGTCCCAAACCAACTGCATAGATATTATCACTTCCTCCGGCAGTACCCAGGAAGGATAACGACAGCCCAAGTTCCTCTAGCTGACCTATAGAATTGTCCAGCCCTTCCAGGTATACCGTTCTCCAATTGGTATGCCCCTGTGGAAAGAGAGTTGTGTCCATGGTACCCCACTCAGTATCAAGAAGGGGATACCCGTTTTTGAAAAAAATAGGCTGACAGGTAATCGCCAGAAAAGACTGGATACCCGTATGCTCATCCAAGGGAATACCCGCACCGTTTATCACTATCCGCACACCCAAATCAGCCAGATTCCTAAGAAGCTCCTCCGCTTCACTCTTATTCGTATAAGTGAATCCGTCCAGGTAAAGAAGCTTATACTGAGATAACTCATCTAGTGAATAGTGATTTATGTTGTCGTCCTGGGTTTCCTTGATAGCCGGATAGTACAAGGAGAATTCTCTCGCTGCCTTTCCTATTCCAATGGCTGAATAGCTGGTGATAACCCCAAAGCAATCCGGAGTCTCCATATGAAACAGGCTATACTCCCGGTTAGCCTCCACCTGCTCATATCCTACTGCAGATGCTGCCATAGCAAGTTCCGAAAGAGTCTTCTCATCGGTTCCCGGGAGCACACTGTTTCGTATCAAAATGGTGTCATTTCCCAGTGCCAAAGCTCTGTCAAACAAATATAGAAAAGCACCGCCCTCTGCTGCCTGATTTAAAAGCATAATATTACTTGCAGTAGCTGCGGACTGCCAACCGGCTCCAAATGTAATGTCGGTTTCCTGTTTGTAATCAGAAGACAAATAAGCTCCCGTAGCCCCCAGACTGCTGGCATCTATCAAAGCCAGCCTGTTCTTTGTGATTTCCCTTGCCTTATCTAACAAGGTTTCCTTCAATGCTCTCTCCATCCGAACCTCAACCGGCTCACTGTTTGCGAATCCGTAAACCAGAGATAAAGAGGGCAGCGTATCCAGCACAAGCAGAGCTGCAAAACAAATTAATATCCATCTCTTTAGACTATCCCAAAGCAAGAGGCCAAACAGTACCATAGCCAATGCAATCGACAGGAAACGAAGCATCCATAGGTATTGACCAATCGGGAGTCTGACTAATATGGGATAAAACCCTGTGCTGGTCAGCAGCAATAGGACAAGGGCCGTCGCAAAATAGGTTCTGGAGCCCTTTTTGCCTGCCAAAATACCTGCAAGGATAACCAAAAAGGCAGATAACCCAAAATAAAACCATGTATCCTGCGTCTGCAATCGCAAAAAGGGATTTAAGGTGGTAAACAGACTCTGAAAAAAGCCTGCCATGACCTCACTGCTATCCATGGAAGAAATCCCACCCTGCAAGGAGGGATATACCCAAAATCCTACAAAGGTAACGCCAAAAATGATAGACAGGAGGCAATGAAGCGCCTTTCTTCCCCCTCCCGAAAAGCTGTAGAAGAGAAAGAAAACCATAAATGACAACAAAATCATTCCGGCATAACCCAGATGACACAGAGTCAGAAGGGAAAAGGTTAGCATGATTCCTACCAGATGCTTCACCTTCTTTTCCTTCAAATAGGCATGGCACCGGTACAAAAGCCAGGGCAGGAATACCATGCTAAGAGCACGGGGGAGATTCCCTTCATAGAACAATGCATACAAATTATTGGGCATAAAAAACCAGAGAGCTCCCAAAAAAGCTCCCAGTCTCTCCCGCTTCATCCGATATCCCATAACCAGCCATACCACCGCACCGAAAAAGGCTATCAAAAACACATAAATAAGGTAGCCTGTCATCTCGCTGCCGCCTCCTAAAGCCACACAACCGGCCATCACATAAACCGGCAGCGGAGCCCAGTAGCGCATCATTTGTACGCCGTTGTACCATCTCAAATCCAGGAGCGGATAATAGTTTCCGTTTAATATTTCCTCATATAGCTTTTTTCCCTTGTACACATGACACATGGTGTCTGAGCCATAAGGATATTGACCATTGTTGTATACAAAGTAAAGCACTGCCAATGCAATCAAACAGTATCCCACCAGCATAGCTATGAAAAAGGCTATTCTTTTACCAGACTTGTTTTCCTTCATGTTCTGCTTCATCCAACATCCTGTCCATAATTCTAGATACCGATTTCCTCGTATTTGAGTCCACCGCCTCCACAAAATCTCCATCCATCTCGTAGGACACTACATAGCTTCTGGTGGGGGTCTCTGCTCCTTCAATCTCCATCAATTCCCCTCCCACAGCTCGAATCACCGTTCTAAGCTGGCTTCCAAAATAATCTACCATGTTCTCCAAGGTTGGCATCAGGGTGTCAAAGGGCTTCACCTCATTCAATGTCTGATTTTGATATACCTCAAAAAAGAGATTTATCGCCTTTTCAAAGACATTAAACTCCACAAAACCCTCCTTTTGTATCAGCAGCTTCAGTGAAAACTCCCAGGTGTGCGGATGTGTAGCACCCTGGTGTCCATCAATCAAAATACTGTGCGCACTGTTTAAATAAAACTTAAATTTATATTCTCTGAATAATCTGTTTTCCATCTTTCTTACTCCGTCTTTCCGGGTGCAGTGGGGTCATCGGGAACAGGTACAGTTGACCCCAACTTTTTCTAAAACATCTTCCGCTTCAAAATCTGTCGGATTCTTTATCTCCTCACAGGCTGAAAGTGTAAGCTCCTTGCACAATATCCACTCCAGCTTCTCAGTGGCTTGCTTAGCATTCATTCCCACTGCTGCCAACAAAAGCACTCCCTTGGCGTCATCCTTAAATCGCATGATTCTCTTTTCCAATAAAAGGACGGAATCCTGCAGGAAGAAGGCTTTTGCCTCCTCCGACTCATACTTCAAAAGCAAAAAGGTTACCGGCCGGATATCCCGTTCTCTTATTTTTTCATAAAACATGCCAAAGTAATCCATACAAAACAGAGATTTTCGCACATCGTAGACATCCCCCAGTGCAAACTGTTCATTGAAATCCTCAATCAATAAAGAAAGCCTTCGGTTGGTTTCCTGTTCCTCCCTAAGCTCCTTTCGGGTCCTGGTAACCATCCTTGCCATAGTCAGAACAATCAGCAAAAAGCCAGACAAAACAACTCCAATCATCAATGACAGATTGACTCTTGCGCTTAAATATACATTCTGTTCCAGCACCGTATCCTGATTTGTCAACAGGCAAATCTGGTATTCAGAACCGCCAAACGCAAATACTACCCCCGAGGTAATATACTTTCTGTCCCCCATCTCAATCATACTGTGTATGACTCTGTTCACTGTAAGGGAGTCAATAAACTCCTTTGCGGATTTGGAGATGTAGTAAGTATCCAAGGTAAATCCCTTGTATTTATTCGTTTCCGTTACATCCTTTACAAACACTAAAGTCTGTTCCTGGGATAAAGTCCAATACTTATTGCTGGAGGAATCCAGGGTGTCGATAATATCCTTGATAGCCTTCTCTGAGCCCTTTGCCTTGTTTAGATTGATCTGGTCCAAAACCAACTGCACATAGGCATCCTGCTGGTTTGCGTAAATCTCAAGGATGCCCCTCTCATAGGTGCGAATCTGGTATGCGGCATAGAAGACACAAAGAGCTACAAAGAAATAGGCCATACCGGTCCATAGGGCGACAATGCTAATATGCAGTTTTGTCTTTCGATTTCCTTTTTTCATTTCTTGTGTTTCCTCTTTGCACTCGGCAATAAATCATTTATTAAACCACTTATCTACTTTTTGAAAGATTTTTCGTACTTTTGAAAAATCCTCGGAAACCGTTTTTACCACCTTCTCCTTCTCCTGGGATAAAGTGGCTGTTTTCCACGCACTATCCGTTCCAATGGTATTGATTACCCCCGCCATGCGAATAAAAAAGACAAATAGGTTAAAGATGGGCAGGATAGGTATCACCCACCACTGCTTCCGATAATATCGCTTTAACTCAGTAAACTCCTTCAAAAACCCTAATATAGAATAATAATAACAAAATCCAGCTATAATATACATCCCCATGATAATACCGGTGGAGATGAGAATCGTTCTGGCTGAAAAGCCAATAAACATGAGACAAATCAGCACAATATACCAAATATATCTGGGTAATGCAAAGGTATGGTCATACATAATAGTCCGCACATTTACATCGTTCATAATTTTACCCGGATGTAAGCCCTGGGAGCAAAACAGCTTCGCCACCTCCAAGCTCCCTCTTTGCCATCTCTGTCTCTGTGTGTATAGTTTATCCACCCCTTCAATTGGGTCAACAAAGAAAATCGACTTCTCGCTGATGCCCACTCTCTCCTTTTGAATATATTTCATCTGGAAGGTAATCTGGGTGTCCTCACAGATCGTATCCGTACTGTATAACCAGGATTTTAAGATAGCCAGCTTCCGGAAACCGGAAAATGCACCGGAAAGAGTATAGATGGCATCTCTTTCTGCAGAGTAGTTGCGTCCTGCCAGAAAAGCCTGAGCATACTCCATAAATTCCAACTTGCGAAACAACCTTGACAAGCCCCTGGGGTATTCCTCTATTTGCTCAGGATTGGTACAAATTGCACCAGTCATAACATTTAATGACGGATCTGACTCAAACCGCTCCACCATATGTCTTAAAGCCGTCTTTTCCAAAACACCGTCACTGTCTATATGAATAATATATTTTCCCTCACTGTTATATAGCGCCAGATTCAGAGCCCTGGATTTTCCCTGCTCCGCATTCATCCAGTGCATAATCAATTCAGGGTACTTTTCCTGACAGGCGGTAAAGACCTGAAAGCTGTTGTCCTTGCTCTGATTATTAACCAGATATAGGTTCACGCTTTCATTTGGATAATCGCTCTCATAGACTGAGCGAATACAGGCCTCCAAGCTTTGGGCAGAATTATACACAGGAATGATAATGGTTATCTGTGGATACAACGCCGGTGGTTTATCCTGAAACGGAAATACCCGCCTTTTGTAGAGTATCAAAATACTTCCAATGGCAGGTATAATCTCCATGATAAAAGGAATAATAATCCACGCAGCCCAAAACAGAAAGGAGCCTAAAAACCGATTAATGATTTCCATACATAAACTTTCCTACTTTTGTAGTGATAATCTGTGGTTTTGTAAACACATAAAAATACAGCAAACCAGATAAAAGGTAAAATAGAATTCTACCTATGACTCCATGCGCTACATAGTATACATCCATACCCCATACATAAATCATCAAACAAATGACCAGAATGCGAAGTACATTTGCAAGAATGATACATAACACTCCTAACAGCCCCACAAACCATTTCTCAGTTCTCCTATACACATCGAAGAAAGCAAGCAGAGAAAGAAAGGCCATGATTTCCAAAATCCCTGAGCACTCCAAATCAATCTGTAGGGTTACGGAGTTTTGAACAGTATGGATAAAAATAACCCCATACCTGAAATAGGCGGTAAAAATTCCAAACCCTTTTCCCACCAAGCCTGCCATGGCAGCCACAATTCTCCCCAGTGGTTCAGTTAAATAGGGTCTCACCAGAATCATCTGTAAGATAAATAAACCGGCACTTCCCAGGAAGAACCTCCAAGCCGGAAGCTCACACCGTTTGAACACCCATAGTAGATACAGCCACACCAGGCATATCAGAATACCGATTATAGGTCCGGTAGAGGCACCTGCACAGCTTACCAGAGTCTGACCAATTCTCTCATATTTTGCTGAGAAGGTTTTCAGTTCGTCCGGCTGCATGCCAAACTTGGCAGCAAGCTTCGCCGGATCAAGGTAGTATTCCATCTGATCCATAGAAGGTCCTATGGAAATAATCGCCTTTCCGTAAACCGCATTGGTTCCCTTATTGATATTTCCCTCCATATCCCATTCCGCAATATTGGTGGCAGACTTCCACCCCGAGGAATCAATCAGATAGAATTCATAGCTCCCCTGGGGTAGTCCGTTTAGCTGGGGATTATAATTGATATTTCCTAATGCATCCACGGTTACATACTGTGCCCTGAAGGTGTACTGTTCGCTATTGTTGACCATAACCAAGGTGCTGCCGGTAAATTCCCCACCTGCTTCGCCCAGATGTGCAGGCAGGCAGGTTCGCACATAGCCGTACAGCATGCCATCGTAATACAAAGCTCCTTCCCCATCCACTACAGTAGCTGAGGTTCCGGCAGTGGAGTAATCAATGGTAGTCATAGGAAAGTTCGACCAGTCATCAAAGTTACCGTCATACGAAATTCCAGCACCGCTTGTCGGAGGATTGGATGGCAGCTCCACTTCCCCACTGGGGGGATTCGATGGCATCTCCTCTCCTCCACCCGGATTTTCCACATTCTCTCCGCCTTCACTGCCACCGGATTCAGTATTCCCTGATGCTATGTTTCCCACATTTGCAACAATATAAACAGGCTCCATATTGTCTGCCTGATAGTAGCCGAAAGATAGAGAGGCATTGTGGTCTCCCACTCCATAGCTGGGCAGATTTGTAACCGGAATACCTATTTCCCACAAATAGGTGTATTCCTCACCCATCCAATCCGTGGTGTTGGCAGCGAATGAAGCCCCTTCCACACCTAATACCCGATTGTTGAGATCGCCGGTAAGCTGGAAAAGCATCTGCTCGCCATAGTTGTTTACCACCGCAAATTTCCCATTGGAATATGGGCCGGACCAGGTCACACGGTTTGGGTTTTCAGTAAATTGAAAGTAGAAATACAGCATATCCCCGTCATACACCATGGTGCTGTACTGAAGCCCATTATCTCCCCCGGAGTACCGTGTGGTAGCCTCCCAATCCTGAAAGAAACCGTCAATCACAATACCGGCATATGCACTGGTAGGAGGAATGGAATTCTCCTGGGCAGAAACCTGCAAGGCCGGAATGCTAAGTAGCAGAATCACAAAGAGATATATGAAATTGTATAGTTTTTTAGTTTTCATATATTATACCTATCCAGAATGCATTCCTTTAGAAGATATGTAATTCATAAATTCTGATTTCGTCGCAAATCGGTACTAAAGTACCTCTTTTGCATATAGTATATACAAGACACATTCTTTTCGCAATATAGAAATCAATTTTCATATTGTAAAAATCTGTAATAGAAAAGGTCCATCCGTAAACGGATGGACCTTCCTATATTGCAACTATATTTACTAGAAAGCTTATTCCTCAGCTCCCTCAGCAGCACCCACCATATCGGATGCATCTTCCGTGATAGAAGCGATCACTTCCTCACCATCAACGACAGCCTCATCAGCATCGTCTTCCTCCGAAATCAATACAGATTCTTCAATCATATCTGTATTAAGCTTGGTATTGCGGTATCTCTTCATACCGGTACCAACCGGAATGAGCTTACCAATGATAACATTTTCCTTCAGACCAATCAGCTTATCCACTTTACCCTTGATAGCTGCCTCTGTCAGAACCTTAGTAGTTTCCTGGAAGGATGCTGCTGACAGGAAGGAATTGGTAGCAAGAGCTGCCTTGGTAATACCAAGCAGAACTCGTCTTCCCTCTATCTTCTTCTTGCCCTGGGCCTCTAACTGCTCATTGGTTTCCTCAAAGTCAAGGAAATCAATCAAAGTACCGGGAAGGATATCAGAATCGCCGCTGTCCTCTACGCGTACCTTCTTAAGCATCTGGCGAACAATCACCTCGATATGCTTATCGGCGATATCTACACCTTGGAGACGGTATACACGCTGAACCTCACGCAGCATATAATCCTGAACCGCTCTGATTCCCTTAATGCGAAGCAAGTCGGCGGGATTAATGCTACCCTCTGTCAACTCATCTCCGGCTTCCACAATCTGGCCTTCCGTAACCTTGGTACGAGAGCCGAAGGGAATGGTATAGGATTTTGACTCGCCGGTCTCCTCATCTGTAATGACAACTTCACGGCGCTTCTTGTTTTCATTGAACTCTACCTTACCGCCAAATTCAGCAATGATTGCAAGTCCCTTAGGCTTTCTGGCTTCGAAAAGCTCCTCTACACGAGGAAGACCCTGGGTAATATCATCACCCGCAACACCACCGGTGTGGAAGGTTCTCATAGTAAGCTGTGTACCAGGCTCACCGATAGACTGTGCAGCCACAATACCGACTGCTTCACCTACCTGAACAGGCTCGCCGGTTGCCATGTTTGCACCATAGCATCTAGCACAAATACCAATGTGGGAACGACAGGTAAGTATGGTACGAATCTTTACTTCCTCAATCGGCTTGCCGTCCTTGTCTACGCCTACGCTGATAATCTTAGCAGCTCTGGTAGGAGTAATCATATGATTGTGCTTTACAATCATATTTCCCTCATTGTCATAAATATCTTCACAGGAATATCTTCCTGTAATTCTATCCTTTAAGCTCTCGATATTCTCCTTGCCGTTGACAAACTCACGCACTACCATACCGGGAATCATATCCTTGCCGGCACAGCAGTCTGTTTCACGAATGGATAATTCCTGAGAGACATCTACCATTCGACGAGTCAAATAACCGGAGTCCGCTGTACGAAGAGCGGTATCGGACAGACCCTTACGAGCACCGTGTGCAGACATAAAGTATTCCAATACATCCAGACCTTCACGGAAGTTTGACTTGATAGGCAACTCAATGGTTCTACCGGTAGTATCTGCCATCAAACCACGCATACCTGCAAGCTGCTTAATCTGCTGGTTGGAACCACGGGCACCGGAGTCCGCCATCATATAAATATTGTTGTATTTGTCAAGTCCATCCAAAAGCTTCTGAGTCAGCTGCTTATCGGTTTCATTCCAGGTCTCTACTACCGCACGATAACGTTCTTCCTCCGTAATGAGACCTCTACGGAAGTTCTTGGAAATCTGGTCAACTGTCTCCTGCGCCTGTGCCAAAAGAGCCGGTTTCTCAGCAGGCACGGTCATATCGGAAATAGAAACCGTCATAGCTGCCTTGGTGGAGTACTTGTAACCGATTGCCTTCACATCATCCAAAACTTCAGCTGTCTTGGACGCGCCGTGAAGATTGATGACTCTCTCCAAAATCTGCTTTAACTGCTTCTTGCCTACGTGGAAGTCAACCTCCAGCTTTAAGAATTCCTCCGACTTCGTACGATCCACATATCCCAAATCCTGAGGCAGAATCTCATTGAATAAGAAACGTCCCAAGGTAGACTCTACAATACCGGAAACCTCCTCACCCTGAGCATTCTTCTTAGTTACGCGAACGCGAATTTTGGAATGCAGAGTAATAATTTGGTTTTCATACGCTAAAATAGCTTCATTTACATTCTTAAAGAACTTTCCTTCTCCTGCAACTCCAGGTCTCTCCTGGGTCAGATAATAGATACCAAGTACCATATCCTGGGAAGGAACTGCTACCGGTCCACCATCGGAGGGCTTTAACAGATTGTTAGGAGACAAAAGCAAGAATCTGCACTCAGCCTGTGCCTCTACAGAAAGAGGAAGGTGTACAGCCATCTGGTCTCCGTCGAAGTCTGCGTTAAACGCGGTACATACAAGGGGATGCAGCTTAATTGCCTTACCCTCTACCAGGATAGGCTCGAAGGCCTGAATACCAAGTCTGTGCAAGGTAGGAGCACGGTTTAACATAACCGGATGCTCTTTGATTACATCCTCCAGTACATCCCAAACGCAAGGATTCAGCTGGTCAACATACTTCTTGGCATTCTTAATATTCTGGCAGATTCCGCGTCCCACCAATTCCTTCATAACGAAGGGTTTGAACAACTCAATCGCCATCTCCTTAGGCAGACCGCACTGATAAATCTTAAGCTCCGGTCCTACTACGATAACAGAACGGCCGGAATAGTCAACACGCTTACCCAAAAGGTTCTGACGGAAACGACCAGACTTACCCTTCAGCATATCTGACAAAGATTTTAATGCTCTGTTGCCGGGTCCGGTTACCGGACGGCCTCTTCTGCCATTATCAATCAAAGCGTCTACTGCCTCCTGGAGCATGCGCTTCTCGTTGCGCACGATAATTTCCGGTGCGCTAAGGCTTAACAGTCTTCTCAGACGATTATTTCTGTTAATAATTCTGCGATATAAATCATTCAAGTCGGAGGTAGCAAAACGGCCACCATCCAACTGAACCATAGGACGAAGATCGGGGGGGATAACCGGAATCGCATCCATAATCATCCAGGACGGCTGATTCCCGGACTCCTTGAAGGCTTCCACCACCTCTAATCTCTTGATAATACGAGCTCTCTTCTGGCCACTGGCATTCTCCAGCTCTGCCTTCAATTCCTCGGCCTCCCTATCCAGGTCAATCTCCTCTAAGAGCTCCTTGATAGCAGAAGCACCCATCTCTGCACGGAACTTATTGCCATACTTATTTCTGGCGGTCTGGTATTCCTGCTCAGATAAAATCTGTTTCTTCTTCAGATCTGTCTCTCCCGGATCAAGTACGATAAAGGATACAAAATACAGTACCTTCTCCAACACACGAGGGGACAAATCCAAAATCAATCCCATACGACTGGGAATACCTTTAAAATACCAAATATGGGAAACCGGTGTAGCCAGCTCAATATGTCCCATACGCTCTCTACGAACACTTGCTCTGGTTACCTCAACGCCACACTTATCACAGACAACACCTTTATGTCTGACTTTTTTATACTTGCCGCAGTGACATTCCCAATCCTTGCTAGGTCCAAAAATTCTCTCACAGAACAAGCCATCTCTTTCCGGCTTTAAGGTTCTGTAGTTGATTGTCTCAGGCTTGGTAACCTCACCCCTGGACCACTCTCTGATCTTTTCAGGTGAAGCCAGTCCAATCTTTATAGAATCGAAGGTCATCGGCTGATACACTTCATTTTTTGTTTCTGACATCATGGCACTCCCTTTCTTTTACTTACTCTTCGCTATCGCCGTCACCGAAGTCGTCACTATCATCGTCGTAGTCGTCATAGTCGTCACCGTCGTAGCTGTCATATTGTTCAGACTCATCCACAGATTCCTCATCGTACTCTGTAGCTACCAGTTCGCCGTTTTCGTCGAACTGCTGGGTCTGATAGCCATTTTGGTCTAATTCCTGGCGAGTAGGTGTATCCATCTTGCGATCATTCATTTCAAAGCGGAAGTCAGATTCTGCATAATCAGCAGACTCCAAAATCTTAACCTCGTTCTGGTTCTCGTCAAGAACCTGAACATCCAAACCAAGTGCCTGCAGCTCCTTTAGCAATACCTTAAAGGACTCAGGAATACCGGATTCAGGGAGGTTTTCACCCTTAACAATAGCCTCATAGGTCTTCACACGACCAATCACATCGTCGGACTTAACCGTAAGGATTTCCTGTAAGGTGTAGGATGCACCGTATGCCTCCAGAGCCCAAACTTCCATCTCTCCGAAACGCTGTCCACCAAACTGAGCCTTACCACCCAGAGGCTGCTGTGTTACCAGAGAGTACGGGCCTGTAGAACGGGCGTGAATCTTGTCGTCTACCAAATGATGCAGCTTCAGATAATGCATGTGTCCAATGGTAACCGGGCTGTCAAAGTACTCGCCGGTTCTACCATCCTTCAGACGAACCTTTCCGTCTCTGGAAATCGGTACGCCCTTCCATACCTTTCTATGCTCTCTATTTTCAGACAGGTACTGCAAAACCTCAGGCAGAAGCTCTTCGCTGTGCTTACTTTCAAAGGTTTCACCCTTCCATTCCTTACCATCTGCTGTGGTTGTCAAGCCTTCCGCCTTCCACTGCTTAGCTTCCTCAGCGTCAAAAGGAAGGTTTACATAATCATTTGCAAGCTCCAAGGTGTCCATAATATCATTCTCGTTAGCACCATCGAAGACAGGGGTAGCTACGTTGAAGCCCAATGCCTTTGCAGCCAGGGAAAGGTGAATCTCCAATACCTGACCGATATTCATACGGGAAGGTACGCCCAGAGGATTCAAAACAATATCCAAAGGACGACCGTTAGGCAGATAAGGCATATCCTCTACCGGAAGCACACGGGAAACAACACCCTTATTTCCGTGACGACCAGCCATCTTGTCACCAACAGAGATTTTTCTCTTCTGTGCAATGTAGATACGAACCACCTTGATAACGCCGGCTGCCAGCTCATCACTGTTCTTGCGGTCAAATACCTTCGCATCCACAACCACACCATATTCGCCGTGAGGCACCTTAAGGGAAGTGTCTCTCACTTCTCTGGACTTCTCGCCAAAGATTGCACGAAGAAGTCTCTCTTCACTGGTAGGCTCTGTCTCGCCCTTAGGCGTTACCTTTCCTACCAGGATATCACCGGCGCGAACCTCCGCACCAATGCGAATGATACCATCTTTATCCAAATTCTTTAATGCGTCATCGCCAACACCGGGAACATCCTTGGTGATTTCCTCAGGACCCAGCTTGGTTTCTCTGGCTTCTGTCTCATACTCTTCAATATGTACAGAAGTATATACATCATCCTGTACCAGTCTTTCGCTAAGAAGGACGGCATCCTCGTAGTTGTAGCCTTCCCAGGTCATAAATCCAATCAGAGGATTCTTACCCAGAGCAAGCTCGCCCATAGCGGTGGAAGGTCCATCTGCAATCACCTGTCCCTTAGCCACTCTGTCGCCCTTAAACACAATGGGCTTCTGATTATAGCAGTTGGACTGATTGCTTCTGGCAAATTTTGTCAGATGATACTCATCTGTCTCGCCGTTGTCGTAGGTCATCTTAATCAACTTGGAGGAAACATAGGTTACTGTACCGGTTTCTCTTGCCACGATGCAGACACCGGAGTCTACAGCGGTCTTTACTTCCATACCGGTACCAACTACCGGAGCCTCTGTGGTCAGCAAAGGCACTGCCTGACGCTGCATGTTGGAACCCATGAGGGCACGGTTTGCATCGTCGTTCTCCAGGAAAGGAATCAAAGCGGTAGCCACCGAGAATACCATCTTAGGAGACACATCCATATAATCAAACATGCTTCTAGGGTATTCCTGCGTCTCTTCACGATAACGACCGGAAACAGCCTTGCGGACAAAATGTCCCTCTGCATCCAGCGCCTCGTTTGCCTGTGCTACATGATAATCGTCTTCCTCATCCGCAGTCATGTAAACAACCTCTTCCGTAACACGGGGATTGAGCTTATCTGTCTTGTCAATCTTGCGGTAAGGAGCCTCAATAAAGCCATATTCATTAATTCTTGCATAGCTTGCAAGAGAGTTGATAAGTCCGATGTTAGGACCTTCAGGAGTCTCAATAGGACACATTCTGCCGTAGTGAGAATAGTGTACATCTCGAACCTCAAATCCGGCACGGTCTCTGGACAAACCGCCGGGACCCAGTGCGGACAGACGTCTCTTATGAGTCAGCTCACCCAGAGGGTTGTTCTGATCCATAAACTGGGACAGCTGTGAAGAGCCAAAGAACTCCTTCACGGCACTGGTAACGGGCTTTACGTTAATCAGCTGTTTTGCATCCCAAGCACTGTCATCATGATTGGTGATACGCTCCCTAATGACTCTCTCCATTCTGGTAAAGCCGATACGGTACTGGTTCTGCAATAACTCACCTACCGCACGGATTCTTCTGTTGCCCAAGTGGTCAATATCATCATCCTTGCCGATACCATACTCTAAGTGTATGTTATAGTTGATGGAAGCAAAGATATCCTCCTTGGTGATATGCTTAGGCACCAAGGAAGACACATTTGCCTTGATACCTTCTTTAATCTTTTCTGCGTCGTTGCCTGCTGCTTCCAAAATCTTCATCAATTCAGGGTAGTACACTCTCTCATGAATACCCAGCTCATTGGGGTCGCAGTCAACAAAGTTCTCTAGTCTTACAGCCATGTTGGAAAGAACCTTTACATTTCTCTCCTCAGTCTGAATCATAACATAAGGAATACCACTATCCTGAATTTCATCGGCAAGCTCACGAGTCACAGTAGTACCAGCCGCTGCGATAAGGTTTCCGTTATATTCATCTACCACATCCTCAGCCAGAATCTGTCCGCGGATACGGTTTCTCAAAGCAAGTTTCTTGTTAAACTTATATCTACCCACTCTGGCCAGATCATATCTACGGGAGTCAAAGAACATGTCGTTTAAGAGTTTAGCAGCACTTTCCACACTTAAAGGCTCACCGGGACGAATCTTCTTATACAGCTCAATAAGACCTGTCTCCACGTTATTTGCAACATCCTTTTCGATGCTGGCAGTAATCTTCGGCTCGTCGCCAAAAAGCGCAATTATCTCCTCATTTGTACCTACTCCCAGCGCTCTGACGAAGGAGGTCACAGGAATCTTTCTGGTTCTGTCAACACGAACATAGAATACATCATTGGTATCCGTCTCGTACTCCAACCATGCACCACGGTTGGGTATGACGGTACTGGAAAACAGCTTCTTACCATTCTTATCGTGTCCGATAGCATAGTAGATGCCCGGAGAACGAACAAGCTGGCTTACAATAACACGCTCTGCGCCGTTGATAATGAAGGTTCCGGTTTCTGTCATCAGCGGAATATCTCCCATGAAAATGGAAGTATTTGTTTTTCTGCCAGAAGCCTTGTCAGTAATGGTCACTGTCACATTAAGGCGAGCTGCATAGTTGACGTCTCTTTCCTTGCATTCTTCGATGCTGTATTTGATATCATCTAAATCCAGCCTGAAATCCTTAAATTCCACAGTACACTTATCCGGTACATCAATAGGAGAGATATCTTCTGCTGCCTCCTGAAGACCCTCTCTGATGAACCAATCGTAGGAATTTTTCTGAACTTCAATAAGGTTGGGCATGTCCAGAACCTCTTTTTGTCTGGCATAGCTCATACGCATAACTTTGTTACCTGGAATAGGACGTATCCTGTTCTTTTCCATTGACTTTCACCCCGTTCTTTATGAATTAACACAGTTCTTTACCTAAAAAAGGGCATAGCACTGCGCAAAAATGCACTATCCATATTATCACAAGAAATATGGCAGGTCAAGAGGGAAAATCGAGATTTCCTATTTTCTATGAGCTTCTTCCTAGTGATCCCCAAAACAAAGCGGCTGAGCAAATGCCCAACCGCTTTAGCAATTCTTATTAATTCTTATTAATACTTAGCAACAGAAACCTTTACGCCAGGTCCCATAGTGCTGGTAACTGTGATGCTCTTTAAGTACTGACCCTTCAGTGCACTGGGCTTAGCCTTAACGATTGCATCCATAAGTGCGTTGAAGTTCTCCTGAAGAGCTTCCTCAGTAAAGGAAACCTTACCAACGGGAACATGAACAATGTTGTTCTTGTCAAGTCTGTACTCAATTTTACCAGCCTTGATATCAGCGATAGCCTTGGTTACATCCATTGTAACAGTACCAGCCTTAGGGTTCGGCATTAAGCCCTTAGGTCCCAAAACCTTACCAAGACGACCAACAACACCCATCA
>CAMAHO010000018.1 GCA_945834545.1 uncultured Lachnospiraceae bacterium
CTGCCTGGACCAGGGGGGACACTAAAAAAGCCAGAAATTACCGTCCCCAGTGGTCCTAGCTCCCCGGTGGCTCAGTCAGCCCTTTTGAACTTGACAACACTATACCGGAAAAAATATACTGTAGAGGTAATAGAGAGGAAACAGAAATGGAACGAAAAGGATTGAACGGAACAACGCTGAAAATCATAGCGGTTGTGTCCATGCTGATAGATCACACAGGGCTGGTGCTCCTTAGACCTTACCTATTGAGCCTGGGGATAACAAATATTGCGCTTCAAAATTTGGGAAGTCAGACAGAGCATGCGGGCTTGGTCTATCTGTATTTTATTATGAGGGGAGTCATTGGCAGACTGGCATTTCCCATTTTCGCCTATCTGGTAGTGGAGGGGATTACCCATACTAAGAATCTGACGAAATATGCAATGAGACTGTTGGCCTTTGGCCTGCTGTCAGAAATTCCCTTTGATTTGGCTATCCGACATCAGATGCTGGAATTTAGCCACCAAAATGTGATGTTTACCCTGTTTTTAGGAGTGCTGGCTCTCTGGGGATACGAGACGATTTCTAGGCAGGTAAATCAAAAGGGGCAGAAGGCTTCCTTCCTGCCTACTGTGCTGGCTCTTGCTATGGCAATTGTCGGAGTGGTTTTGGCAGAGTTATTGCGAACGGATTATGCCGGAGTCGGAGTGCTGGTTATCCTTGCCATGTATCTTACCAGGGATGATAAGAGAGTGCAGATGGTGGTTGGCGGAATTGCCCTTCTCTTTATTGAACCCTTTGCCCTTTTAGGTCTGATCCCTATTTATTTTTACAATGGAGAGAGAGGTAGGGGGATGAAATACTTCTTTTATGCTTTCTACCCTGTACATCTGTTGTTTTTGTATTGTCTGATGAAACTATTTTGCCTGGAGGCTTAGTGATATGATATACTACACATTTTACAAATCTCCCATTGGAAATTTGTTGCTAGTGGCAAACAATGATGCATTAACCGGAATAGAGTTTGACATCTCACCCAAGGAGGATATGGAGAAGAAACTGCCGGGAGCTACAGCAGGTCTGCCCGAGGTACTGGTGAAGACGATTTCCTGGCTAAATGACTACTTCCACGGGGAAAATCCCGGTCCTATCCCAAAGGTGATTTTTGAAGAGGGAACGGAATTTCAAAAAAAGGTCTGGAGTATTGTGGCAAAAATTCCCTACGGCCAATCTATGAGCTATCAGGCCATCGCTAACATTATCACGGAGGAAAGGCCGGAGGTCAAAATGTCAGCTCAGGCAGTGGGACAGGCAGTGGGGAAAAATCCCATTCCCATTGTGGTGCCTTGCCATCGAGTGCTGGGCTACCACGGCGATTTGACCGGCTACAGCGGAGGATTAGAGAAAAAGAAACTTATGTTATGTCTGGAGCAGATTCCTTACAAGCAGGAAAAAATGAGATAATAATTGCTAGTATTGGGGAGTGGGTACTGGCTGCGAAATGGTATGGTTATTCGCATAAGCATTTTTACCGGAATTGAATCGTAGCATAAGCGAATATGAGGAAAAGAACAGTATGAATTACAGAAAAGATAAGTATGGAAATGACATCTCTATCCTGGGCTACGGTTGCATGCGGTTTACTACTTCAGCCGGGCGGATTGATTTGGACAAAGCTGAGAAAGAGGTTATGGAGGCCTACATGCAAGGTGTGAATTACTTTGATACGGCCTACATTTACCCTGGAAGTGAGCAAGCTCTGGGTGAGATATTGGCGAAGAATCAGATTCGTGAGAGCATCTACATTGCTACCAAGCTGCCCCATTATCTGTGCAAGTCTGTGGAGCAGATGGAGAAGTATTTCAATGAGCAATTAAAAAGATTGCAGACGGATTATGTAGACTATTATTTGATGCATATGCTCACGGATATTGCTACCTGGAGGAAGCTTATCGACATGGGTATCCTGTCCTGGCTGGAGGAAAAGAAAGCCCAGGGCAAGATTCGACAGATTGGGTTTTCTTATCACGGAAATGCAGATATGTTCTGCGAACTATTGCATGCTTACGACTGGGATTTCACGCAAATTCAATATAATTATATGGACGAGCATTCTCAGGCAGGCCGACGGGGACTGATGGAGGCAGCAGAAGCAGGAATCCCCGTGATTATTATGGAGCCATTAAGAGGTGGAAGACTGGCAAATCTGCCGGATACTGCTTTGCAGGAGCTAAATGCCTTCCCTGTGAAGAGGACTCCTGTGCAGTGGGCATTAAGGTGGTTGTGGAACCAGCCTCAGGTAACTTGCGTGCTGTCCGGAATGAACAGTATGGAGCAGGTACAGGATAATATTGCCACGGCAACGGATGTGATTGCCGGAGAATTTGGAGAGGCAGAGGAAGCCTTACTTAAGAGGGTAGCAGAATGCATCAATGCAAAAATGAAGGTGGGATGTACCGGTTGCCGATACTGTATGCCCTGTCCTAAGGGAGTGGATATTCCCGGCACCTTCGCCGCTTACAACAGAAGATATTCGGAAGGCTGGTTTTCAGCTGTCAAGGAGTATCTGATGTGTACAGGGCTTAGAAAGGATACATGCGAAGCCTCAAAGTGCATCCAGTGCGGCAAGTGCGAAACGCATTGCCCGCAGCATATTGAGATTCGAAAGGAGCTAAAAGCCGCATCAAAGGTTCTGGAGAATCCCATATACAAGGCAGCGAAATGGTTAATCGGCAAGGTTAGAGCATATTGATTTTGAAGGGACATTGGGGACAGGTACATTTGACCCTTGATTCTTGGGTCAAATGTACCTGTCCCCAATGTCCCACCTCTGTCCCAAAAGCCGGAATTACATAATTTAGCATTGCGATAACCGAAAGAATTTGTTAAAATAGGGTACAAAGAATAAAGCCATAGCCTAAAGGTTGTGGCTTTCCTATTGTAATGACGCCGGGCTTGTGAGAGAACATAGGGACAAGCTAGTGGTGTCATAGCATACTAAAATTTATAGGAGGTCTTCATGGAACAGAAGAACGAATTCAAGCCTTTTATCCCTGCGGATAAGGTGGTTCCCGAGTTTACCGTGGTATCCATCATTATCGGATTAATCCTGGCAGTGGTATTCGGCGCAGCAAATGCTTACCTTGGATTAAGAGTAGGCATGACGGTATCTGCTTCAATTCCCGCAGCTGTTATTTCCATGGGTGTTATCCGCGTGATTCTGCGCAGAGATTCCATTTTGGAAAATAACATGGTGCAGACCATTGGTTCTGCCGGCGAGTCCCTGGCAGCAGGTGCTATTTTCACAATGCCCGCTATTTTTATGTGGGCACAGGAAGGAAAATGTGATACTCCTTCCTTCTTTACCATTGCTATTATCGCTTTGGTAGGTGGTTTACTTGGTGTACTGTTTATGGTTCCCTTGCGGACAGCTTTGATCGTGGACGAGCATGGAACCCTGCCTTATCCGGAAGGAACCGCTTGTGCAGAGGTCCTGCTTGCCGGAGAAGAGGGCGGAGAGAAGTCTAAAATCGTGTTCTCCGGTTTGGGAATTGCGGCTGTTTACAAGTTCATTGCAGATGGCTTAAAGCTATTTCCCAGTGAAGTGGATTTTGCCTTTGAGAATGATAGCTTTACCTGCGGCATTGGTGGGGATGTCCTTCCCGCACTGACTGGTGTAGGCTTTATCTGCGGGCCTAAGGTTTCCAGCTATCTGTTGGCAGGTGGTACTTTGTCCTGGTTTGTCTTGATGCCGGCTATTGCTTTCTTCGGCGGAGACAGTCTTACCAGCGTACAGGATGCACAGGGTAATTTCCTTGCCTTCAATCAGCTTGGCGTTTGGGATATATGGGGAAAATACATCCGTTATATCGGTGCTGGTGCCGTAGCGGCAGGTGGTGTGATCAGCTTGATTGAGACCTTCCCTACCATGCTAAAAACCTTTAAGAAGGCAGTTTCCGGTTTGGGAAAGAAGTCTGACAACAGCATCCGTACCCAGCGTGATATCTCTATGGTAAGTGTACTCATCGGTATTGTGGCACTAGCTCTCTTTATCTGGTTGATTCCTACTGTTGAAGTAAATCTGTTAGGGGCTATCATCATCATCCTCTTTGGTTTCTTCTTTGCAACCGTTTCCTCCCGTATGGTAGGTGTGGTAGGAAGCTCCAATAACCCTGTTTCCGGTATGGCCATTGCTACCTTGCTGGTAACCACCATACTTTTAAAGGCAACCGGAAAGGTTGGCGCTCCCGGTATGATTGCTGCGATTTCCATCGGCTCTATCATCTGTATCATTGCAGCTATGGCTGGTGATACTTCACAGGACTTAAAGACTGGTTACATCGTAGGCGCTACCCCTAAGAACCAGCAGATTGGTGAGATCTTAGGTACCATTATTTCTGCTCTTACCATCGGTGGTGTAATGTATCTTTTGAATCAGGCTTGGGGCTTTGGCTCTAAGGAGATTGCAGCTCCTCAGGCAACCTTGATGAAGATGGTTGTAGAGGGTGTTATGGAAGGAACACTTCCTTGGGTATTGGTATTCATCGGTGTCTTTGTTGCTATCGTAGTTCGTATCCTGGGAATTCCTGTTCTTGCCTTTGCCATCGGTTTGTATCTGCCCATTCACTTAAGCACTCCGATTATGGTTGGCGGTGCTGTGAGATGGTTCCTGGAGAGCAGAAAGAACAAGTCTGAGGAAGAAAAGAAGGGAATCGTTGAGAAGGGTATTCTGTACTCTGCAGGTATGATTGCCGGTGAAGGTATCGTTGGTATTTTACTGGCTATCTTTGCAGTTATCGGTATAGGTGATTTCTTTAATATTTCCAGTATTTACGGCGATAACTTCTATGCAGTCGGAAACTGGGTAGGAATTGTCTGCTTTGCCGGACTGGTAGCTACCATCTTTCTGTTTGCAAGAAACAAGAAAAAGAACTAGTCAAAATCAATCGTTGTAGGATTCAGGCAGGGTGCCGACATTGCTTTGTCGGCACCCGCTTTGCTAGATTTCATATCGATATGGGATAATGAAAAGGGTAATATGAAGAAGAATAAAGAGAATTTTGTAGACCGGGTTCCGCAGATTTGTGCGGACAAAAAGTGGACCGTTTTGGAAGACGGAATTGTTGAGATTACAGTGGAGAATAAGGGATTTTATAATGTGCTTGCACAGAAGTTTTTTTCCAAACCCAGGTATAGCTTTATCAAGCTGGATACCTACGGAAGCTTTGTGTGGAAGCAGATTGACGGAAAAAGGACAATTTACGAGATTGGGAAGATTTTGGAAGAAAACTATGAAGAGGCAGGGACTAAACTTTATGAGAGACTCTGCACCTTCTTCAAGATATTAGAGAACAATCGCTATGTTCAGACGATTCAAAAATAATCTGTCGGGAGACAGAAACTTGGATAGAATTTGTGGGGAAAGGATAAAAGTATGAGTGTGTGGCAAATACTACTTGGTATCTTTTTGTTTATGATTGCAACCATGGTGATTTACGGCTGGGGACTCATCAGACAGAAGAATTTAGGGAAGGATTTGACAAATCAGCTGTTTGACAAGGGAAACCGAAAGGTCCTTAAGTATTTAAGGACAAATCCCCATATCACAGAAGGGGAGGTGGAGAAGCTTTGCAGTACAATTACAGCTAAGCTCCCCTTTTCCAGAAGTAAGGCAGTGGTGGTAAAGCCAAAGGAATACGCCAGGGAATTGCTGGAATATATGGTCAAAACAGGACAACTGGAGAAACAGGGTGCCCTGTATAAGCAGGCAGAAAGGAAGTAACATGCAGGAAAACAAAACGATAGAGCAGCTAGAACCGACGAAGGTATTTCATTTTTTCCATGAGATTTGTAACATCCCTCATGGGTCAAGAAACCTACAGCAAATCAGTGACTATCTGGTGAACTTTGCCAAGGAGAGAGGACTTTGGGTAAGACAGGATGAGAACCTGAATGTGATTATCAAAAAGCCTGCCAGCAAGGGAGCTGAAAAAGCACCGACTGTGATTTTGCAGGGACATATGGATATGGTGGCCGTAAAGGACAGAGACTGTGCCAAGGATATGGAAAAGGAAGGTATCGAGCCTTACATTGAGGGGGACTGGTTAAAGGCAAAAGGAACCTCCTTGGGAGGAGATGATGGGATTGCTGTTGCCTATGCGTTGGCTGTCCTGGAGGAAGACACCTTAATCCATCCTGCTATTGAGGCCGTGTTTACAACGGATGAAGAGATCGGTTTGCTGGGTGCTACAGCTCTGGATACCTCGGATTTAGAGGGCAAAATGATGCTCAATATGGATTCTGAGGATGAGGGTATCTTTACGGTTAGCTGTGCCGGCGGTGGTTGTGCCATCTGCCATCTTCCGGTGGTTTTTGAAGAAGGCACAGGGGAGAAACTTAAGCTGACCTTAACCGGTCTTTCCGGAGGCCATTCCGGAGTAGAAATTCATAAGGGAAGACAAAACAGCAATGTAGCTATGGGACGATTGCTCCAGGCTATGAGTGGTGCAGAGGGAGTAAGACTGCTTTCCTTAAACGGCGGGACAAAGGATAATGTCATAGCCAACGAAACGGTTGCAGAGCTGCTTGTATCCAAACAGGGCAAGAAGCAGGCTATGGACTTGTTGCAGCAGGAATATGCAGCATTAAAGGAAGAGACAGCTGTGACCGACCCGGGCATACAGCTTATGGCATCGGAGGAAGGAGAGCAGACTGTGGCTGTACTTTCCAGGGAATCTGCCAAAGCAGTGGTGTTACTCTTAAATATGCTGCCAAACGGTGTGATTTGTATGAGCCCTGATATTCCAAATATGGTACAGACCTCTCTGAATCTGGGTGTTTTGAGGACCGGTGAGAAAGAGGTGAGTCTCACCTATTCCGTGAGAAGCTCCAAGGAAAGTCAGAAACATAATCTGGTGACGCGGCTCAGATTGCTCACAGAGTTTGTGGGTGGCACAGTGGAGGTAGAGGGAGAGTATCCGGGTTGGGATTTCAAACAGGATTCCCGGCTTTTAGAGATTATGAAAGAGGCGTATCGTGAGCAATATGGCTCAGAGCCCGTGGTTGAGGGAATTCATGCAGGCTTGGAGTGTGGGGTGTTCGCCTCCAAGATAGAAGGACTGGATGCGGTCTCCTTTGGCCCCCAGATGCATAATGTGCATTCCATCCAAGAGGAATTGTGCATCTCCTCTGTGGAGAGAACCTATTGTCTGGTAAAGACAACCTTGGAGAAGCTTTCGAAACTATCTTAATCAGATGCAGCAAAACCAAACTTCGCAGCAGCTTTGGATGTTGATGTAGCGGCCTGCCATACCTGGTGGGCAGAGCAGCCGTAGAACATGGAGGAATTGGTATGGAGTTACAGAAGAAATTACAGACCCTGATGCAAGAGGCTGTGGACACCTGTCAGGTGGCAGGCGTGAACCTTTTAGTATATCAGGATGGAAAAGAGATTTTTTACGGGGAAGCCGGTTACGCAGACAGAGAGGAAAAGAAACCCATTTCCCGAGATACTATTTTTCGGCTTTATTCCCAGTCAAAGCCGGTGACAGCAGCTTGCGCCATGAAGCTTATGGAAGAGGGTAAACTGGACCTTTATCAGTGCCTGGGAGAGTTTTATCCTCAGTTTTGGGATGCCCTGGTAGCAGAACCGGGGAAGGCGTTACAGAGGGCCAATGGGACAGTAACTGTCCATGATCTGCTTCGCATGACTAGCGGTATTCCCTATCCCGACGATCAGACCCCGTCAGGTATGGCTTCCTGCAAGGTATTTGATGAGGCCTGTGCAAGATTACATACAGACAACGGGATGACCACGCAGGAATTTGCCGAGAAAATGGCTAAGAATCCCCTTGCCTTTCATCCGGGTGAAAAATGGGCTTACGGTGCTTCGGCAGATATCTTAGGTGCAGTCATAGAAAAGGCTAGTGGAAAGCGCTTTGGTGAGTATTTGAAGGAGGCAATCTTGGAGCCCTTGAGAATGACGGATACAGCCTTTTACGTGCCTAAGGAGAAGCAGGACAGACTGGCTAAGACCTATGAAACGTATTGGGAAAATGGAAAGGCGGATATGCGTTTATATACCGGGGATAACCTGGCGATTAACAATTATATGGACAAGGCTCCGGCTTTCGAGTCCGGAGGAGCAGGCTTAGCATCCACGTTAGATGATTATATGAAGTTTGCCCAGATGCTGTTGCAGAAGGGTACATACGAAGGAAAGCAGATTCTTAAGCCGGCTACGGTGGAATACATGACAGGCGGAGCCTTGTTAGACAGGCAGCAGGCCTGCTATGAAAACTGGGTTGGCTTAAACGGCTTTACCTATAGCAATCTCATGCGCATCTGCCATCGTCCTTCTCAGGCAGGAATGCTTGCAAGGGAGGGAGAATATGGTTGGGATGGTTGGCTTGGTATGTATTTTGCCAATCTGCCAAAGGAAAAGATAACCATTCTTATGGGAACACAGAAGAAGGACTCCGGCACCTTTGGACTGACCAGAAAGCTGCGAAATGTGCTTCTCTCAGACCTGCTATAGTGTCTTAGCGTATCTGCAGAAAACGAAGATTTTTGTGGGGAGAATGGAACGATTCATTTGATTTGAATGGATGTGAATGGAAAGAGGAAAAGGAGAAGCATAAGCATGAAGGAGCGGGATGAGAAGACACAGCTTCCGGGCTGGGTCTATGTACTGTTGGTTGTATTGGTGACATTCTTTTGCTGCCGTTACGGCTGGAAGCTGTTTGGCTTTTCCCAGTGTGGGTCTGGCTTCCATATCGAACAGGTGGAGGTCGCCAATGAATCGGTACGCATCAAAGGCTATTCCAATCAGTCTTTGGGAGCCTTTGTGGGGTATAAGACAGAACAAATCGGCAATGTGCTGTATGTGGGCTTCAAACACAATACCATCCTGGGTGTACTGCCCACAGACAGTGGGGCCTTTGATTACGATATTCCCACCGTGGGAACTGTGGAAAAGGTGGTGCTCAAAGCGGGGGATACCTCCACTGTCATCTGGGGTGAAGAGAATGTGGACCAAATGACAATTCGTGTGCGAGTGAAGGGTGTTCTCCTGGAAGAAGTAGAATATACCGTGCATTATGATGAAAAAGCAATCGCCAAAGGAACCATCACACTAACCAATCAGAAGGACTTTGTTCTCCCCTTTGTATTTCAAAAGGCAGATTTTCCGGAGAATGCGGATATGCAGAAGTTCGCCCTGTCCTTTGTCTTTAAGGGGGCGGAAGGGGAGCTTGTTGTACCTGGACGATTCTATCCAGGGATTGATTTTGGAGAAGAGACAGAGATTGTGCTGGAGCCACCCTTTGAGGAGTAAGGCGTCCTGCAATACTTATAGGATGGAAGAACCATAGTACCCTAAGTATCATATTTCGGAAAGTGGCAATACTACATACAGAAATCGTGTTTTACACAGAAATGAGGTATGTAGTATGAAAGGTTGGCAGATAGCAACAATCGTTGGAAGAGAGATTTTGGATTCCAGAGGGAATCCTACTGTGGAGGCACAGGTAAGCCTTCAAAACGGAATCCGGGCAAGAGGAACGGCACCCAGTGGAGCGTCTACCGGGGAGTTTGAAGCCTTAGAGCTTAGAGATGGTGAGCTGCACCGATATTTGGGAAAGGGTGTTGAGAAGGCGGTATACCACATCCATAAGAGAATTGCTCCAGTATTGGAAGGCATGGATGTCACCAAACTCTCCTTGTTAGACAGACTGATGATTGAGGAGGACGGAACCGGGGACAAGTCAAAGCTTGGGGCAAATGCTATACTGGCAGTTTCTGTGGCCTGTGCAAGGGCAGCAGCAATGGCTCTCGGGATTCCGCTGTACCGATATTTGGGCGGAATCAGTGCCACCACCCTGCCGGTGCCGTTGATGAATATTCTAAATGGGGGAGCACACTCCAAAAACTCCATTGATTTCCAGGAATTTATGATTGTTCCCGTCGGAGCCAAGAGCTTCAAGGAAGCACTACGCATGGGCACGGAGGTGTATCACTCCCTGAAAAAAGTATTGGAAGAGAGAAAGCTTTCCACTGCTGTCGGAGATGAGGGTGGCTTTGCACCGGACATTGACAGTGTGGAGGAGGTTTTGGACTTGATGCTGGAGGCAATCAGTCGTGCCGGCTATATACCAGGCCAGGATGTCTGTTTTGCCCTGGATGTGGCAGCCAGCGAGTGGAAACCCAAGGAAAACGAGGATATGCTAAGCTCTGAGAGAAAAATCACGGGACAGGTTTCTTATTATCTGCCGAAATCAGGCAAACGCTATACTTCAGATGAACTGATTACACTATACAAATCCTTGCTATCCCGATATCCTATTCTTTCTATTGAAGATCCCTTGGATGAGGAGGATTGGGAAGGGTGGAAAAAGATAACCCGGGAACTAGGAAACCAGGTTCAATTGGTGGGAGACGACTTGTTTGTGACCAACACAAAGAGACTGGAGAAGGGGATTTCCGGGAACTGTGCCAACTCCATACTGATTAAGCCCAACCAGATAGGTTCCCTTTCAGAGACCATAGAAGCAATTAAGATGGCACAAAAGGCTGGGTATACTGCCATTGCATCACATCGCTCCGGTGAGACGGAGGATACGACCATTGCGGATCTTGCTGTGGCGCTAAATTGTGGTCAGATTAAAACCGGAGCCCCCTGTAGAAGTGAGAGAGTGGCAAAGTATAATCAGCTTTTACGAATTGAAGAGGAGCTGGGGAATATGGCAGTTTTCCCGGGAAAGAGTGCCTTCCTTGCAATCAATACCAGCAGGTAATGAGATTTGTCGACGAAATGCGACTGAAATATTTGACTGCGCGGGGAGAAATCAATATAATAGTAGCTGGATACGGGTCATTGCTCTTATAAGGAAATCCTTATAGGAACATATGCCCCGCAATCCATAGGTATTTATATGGGGTGACAGATGAACGAGAGAAAATTTTTAGATGACATACAGGACCTGGTATATGCGATTCAGGATGCACCATCCTTGCAGGCATTGTTGCTTGCAACCAGTCAAAAGCTGATACCAATCGCTGAGCAGCTTAAGATTGGCAGGGTATTTTTTCATTATACAACGCCCACCAGCGGATATGCTCCGGAAGGGGACGAGGCGCATCAGGAGCTTTTCCTTTCAGATAAGGGGTATTGCAAGGATGTGGTTAGAGATTTGAGCTTCTGCACGAAAGATGGAGGACAGGTTCGGTTCGAGGTGTATCCCATCAGAGAAAACTGGGATAGACAGACAGAAACGGATATACAGTATGTGTTTAGTTTGCTGTTTCTCATTTATGGCCGCGGCCGTATGTCAGAACTGTTAGATTTTTATATGGTCACAGACCAGCTCACTTATGTAAATAATTCTGTTGGTCTGGCCCAGCAGGTAGGTCGTCTGGTAGCTACCGGAGTGAGTTACCAGTATACGGGATTATTCATCAATATGAAGAACTTCCGATATGTGAATCAGGTGGCGGGAACCAACGGAGCAGATGGTTTCCTAAAGGAATTTACCAGAAGGGTAGAGCAGCAACTGGAGGACACAGAGACCTTAGCCAGACTTGGTGGGGATAACTTTATTGTCCTTTTGAAGGATATTAACACCGGGCGTTTCCTAAATTTCATGGAAAATCTTGAGATTATGCTCAAGGTAAATGGGGAAGAAAAAAGCATCAAGGTCAATACCAGAATAGGTATCTATTCCTTAAAATCAGGGGATACCATGGCAGAGCTTATGACCAATACCAATGCAGCCCTGCAGATTGCCAAGCAATCCGGTCAGGGGGACTGGGTGCGCTTTCATCCCAGTATGATTAAGAAAATAAACCATGACAAGGATGTGGTTCAAAGCTTCCCTAAGGCGTTATTAGCTCGCGAATTTCAGGTGTACTACCAACCGAAGATAGATATGCACACGGGAGTGATGGTGGGAAGTGAAGCCTTAGCCAGATGGATCAGAGATGGGAAAATGATTCCTCCCATGGAATTTGTACCGTCCCTGGAAGAAGACGGTTCTATCTGTCAGCTGGACTTTTATATATTGGAGCAGGTCTGCAGAGCGCTTAGAAGGTGGATTGATGCCGGTATGGATCCGGTACCTGTGTCCGTGAATTTTTCTCGGATGCACTTCCATAATCGCAATATAGGATATGATATTCTGGATGTCCTGGAACGATTTGAAATTGAACCCAAATACATACAGGTGGAAATGACGGAGATGTACGGGTACGAAAATTACAACAGTATGTTAAAGTTTATCTCATTGATGACCGAATCCGGAATTAAGGTCTCAGTGGATGATTTTGGAACCGGCTACTCCTCTTTGTCCCTGATTTCCAATCTTCACGCGGATACCATTAAGATCGATAAATCCTTCCTGGACAAGATGCTGCAGGGAGGTCAGAAGGATTATCTGCTTGTGAAGAACATCGTAGGAATGATTAAGGATATGGAATTAAACTCCGTGGCTGAAGGCGTAGAGACGAAGGAGCAAATGGAATTCCTAAAGGAGGTGGGATGCTCCGTTGGGCAGGGCTACCTCTTTGACAAGCCTCTTCCGGTAGAGGAATATGAAAACAGACAGAAGAACCCGAATTACTATAAGGCAGTTCTGATGTGAGGGACGAGGACCACTGGGGACGGTAATTTCTGGCTTTTTTAGTGTCCCCGGTGATCCTCCTGCTCACTATAGAGCAAGAGGACCATCGGGGACACTAAAAAAGCCAGAAATTACCGTCCCCAGTGGTCCGACTCTTGCATTTTCAAATACTTTATGTTATTTTATAGCTTACATGAATACAGGAATCCAAAATTCAATTGGTTCATGCAAATATTGCCCGCCGGGAAACCGGTCACCCATCGGACAGGGGGGGCAGTTGCCGCGAGTGGCGTGAGGCCACATATTGATTGAGTTAAAAGCTCAAATTTTATAAGTAGACGAAGAAAATCACTTGTGAAACGGTCAATAAAAGTAGCAGTCAGTATTTGCTGAAGAACCTACGAGAGTTTGGGACGTATAAGTCTGTGCCTATGCGCAAGTGATATTGTATCGCTTGCGTTTTTTTATTGCAGGGAGAACCTATGGAAAAAATACAAAACAAACAAATGAGAGCTCCGGTTTACGAAGCTTTAGAGAAATTGAGAAAACAAAGGGTAGTCCCCTTTGATGTGCCGGGACATAAGAGAGGAAGGGGAAATCCGGAGTTGGCGGAGCTGTTGGGCGAAAAATGCGTCAACTTGGATGTAAACTCCATGAAGCCCCTGGACAATTTATGTCATCCGGTTTCCGTGATTAAGGAAGCGGAGGAGCTGGCAGCGGAGGCCTTCGGGGCAGCCCATGCCTTTTTCATGGTAGGGGGTACCACATCCAGTGTTCAGAGTATGATTTTGTCCTCCTGTCACGCGGGAGAGAAAATCATCCTGCCGCGAAATGTGCATAAGAGCGTTATCAATGCCTTGGTTTTAAATGGAGCCATTCCGGTGTATGTAAATCCGGAGGTGGACCAGAAGCTTGGAATTTCTCTGGGTATGGAAACAGCTGCCATAGAGAAGGCCATGAAAGAAAACCCGGATGCGGTCTGCATTCTGGTCAATAATCCCACCTATTACGGAATCTGCTCCGACTTAAAACGGATTGTGGAGCTGGCTCACGCTCAGGGGATGAAGGTGCTTGTGGATGAGGCCCATGGGACACATTTGTATTTTAGGAAGGATTTGCCTATCAGTGCCATGGAGGCAGGGGCAGATATGGCTAGCGTGTCCATGCACAAGTCAGGGGGAAGCCTGACCCAAAGCTCGTTATTGTTAGTGAATGATTCTGTTAACTGGGAGTATGTGAGTCAGATCATTAACCTGACCCAAACCACCAGTGCATCCTATCTTTTGTTATCCAGTCTGGATATTTCCAGAAGGAATCTGGCTCTTAGGGGCGAGGAATCCTTTGGAAAGGTAATCAGTATGGCAGAATATGCCAGGGAGGAGATTAACCAGATTGGTGGGTACTACGCCTACGGAAAAGAGATGGTGAACGGTGGGAGTGTCTATGACTTTGATGTGACAAAGCTTTCCGTTTACACCAGAGATATCGGCTTGGCAGGGATTGAGGTCTATGATTTACTGCGGGACGAATATGATATCCAGATAGAGTTCGGGGACTTGTCTAATATACTGGCCTATATTTCCATCGGGGACAGGATTCAGGATATTGAACGGCTGGTAGGTGCGCTCTCGGATATCAAGAGGCTCTATTCCAGGGATTCCTCGGCCCTGTTATCCGCGGAATACATCGCACCCAAGGTGTATGTGGCACCCCAGCAGGCCTTTTATTCCAAAAAGGTCTCGGTGCCCCTGCGTAAGGCAGCAGGGCGCATCTGCAGTGAATTTGTCATGTGTTATCCCCCGGGAATTCCTATTCTGGCTCCCGGCGAGCTGATTACAGAGCAGATTGTGGAATATATTCAGTATGCAAAGGAAAAAGGCTGCTCCATGCAGGGTACGGAGGACCCGAATATGGACCGGCTGAATGTATTGGAGGAGGGATGAGATGGAGCTGTGGTTTTCGGATTATCACACGGACCGGGTAAAAATTTCGGTGAAGGTGGAAAAGCAGTTGTTTGGACAACAGACAGATTTCCAGAGGCTGGATGTCTTTGAGTCAGAGGAGTTTGGGCGCTTTATCAGCTCCGACGGAAGCATCGTCTTCTCAGAGAAGGATGAGTTTACCTACGACGAGATGATTGTTCATGTCCCGATGGCAGTGCATCCTAATGTGAAAAAGGTGCTGGTCATCGGTGGAGGGGACGGAGGCGTAGCCAGAGAGCTGTCCCACTATGAGGAGATTGAAGAAATCGATGTGGTGGAACCAGATGAGGTCTTTGTCCAGGTGTGCAGAGAATTTTTTCCGGATAATGCCTGTGGTCTGGATGACGCAAGAGTAAAGATTTACAACCAGGATGCTCTGCGCCTTCTTCGAAGCAAGCATGCAGAATATGACCTCATAATTAACGATGCCATTGACCCTCTGGGACATACCGCAGGACTTTTCACCAAGGAGTTTTACGGCAACTGTTATCGGGCACTCAGGGAGGATGGCATGCTGGTATACCAGCACGGCAGCCCCTTCTATGATGAGGACGAGGAATCCTGTCGTGCTATGCACAGAAAGGTCAGCCACAGCTTTCCTATCAGCCGTGTGTACCAGGCTCATATTCCCACCTGTTCCTCCGGATACTGGCTCTTTGGCGTAGCCAGCAAGGTATATCATCCGCTGAAGGATTTGGATGAGAAGCGCTGGAACGAGCGAAGGATAAAGACCTGGTATTATACCACCAACCTTCATAAGGGAGCCTTTATGCTTCCCAAATATGTGGAGGATATGTTGGAGGAAGAGGAAGAAAGATAGGTGCTGCGAGGTCCGTAGCAGTGTTTTAGGCAAGCAGTTTGGATAAGATTACTCTATTTTCAATAGGAAAGTAAGATAAGAAGTGGAAGATATGGAGGATAAAGAAATGCAGGGAAAGGTTTTAATTATCGGTTGTGGTGGAGTTGCAGGCGTGGCAATTCATAAGTGCTGTCAGAACAGCGACACCTTTAAAGAGATTTGCATCGCAAGCAGAACCAAGGAAAAATGTGATGCTCTCAAGGAAAAATTACAGGGAATCACAAAGACAAAGATTACCACTGCAAAGGTGGATGCCGACAATAAGGAGGAATTGGTGAGGCTGATTCGCCAGGTTGAGCCCCAGGTGGTGTTAAACGTGGCCCTTCCTTACCAGGATTTGACCATCATGGAGGCCTGCCTGGAGACCGGGGTGGATTATGTGGATACGGCAAATTATGAGCCTGAGGACACAGATGACCCGGAGTGGAGAGCCGTCTATGAGAAGCGATGCAAGGAGGAGGGCTTTACTGCCTATTTCGATTATTCCTGGCAGTGGGCTTACAAGGAGCGCTTTGAAAAGGCAGGCCTGACAGCCCTTTTGGGAACCGGTTTTGACCCGGGCGTAACCAGCGTTTTTACGGCCTATGCCCTGAAGCACTATTTTGATGAAATTGATACCATTGATATTCTGGATTGTAACGGCGGAGACCACGGCTATCCCTTTGCTACCAATTTCAATCCGGAGATTAATCTAAGGGAGGTCAGCGCCAACGGCTCTTATTGGGAGAACGGTCATTGGGTGGAGACGGAACCTATGGAGATTAAGCGGGTGTACAATTTCCCCCAGGTGGGACAGAAGGATATGTACTTATTGCATCATGAGGAGATTGAATCCCTGGCAAAGAACATACCGGGGGTTAAGAGAATCCGCTTCTTTATGACCTTTGGCCAGAGCTATCTGACTCATATGAAGTGCCTTGAAAATGTGGGAATGCTGTCTACCACACCCATTGAATTTGAGGGGCAGCAGATTGTACCTATTCAGTTTTTGAAGGCTCTGCTTCCTGACCCTGCTTCTCTGGGACCAAGAACTGTAGGCAAGACGAATATTGGTTGTATTTACACAGGAAGGAAGGACGGAAAGCAGCGCTCTATCTACATCTATAATGTATGTGACCACCAGGAATGCTATAAGGAGGTAGGTTCCCAGGCCATTTCTTATACCACAGGGGTGCCTGCCATGATTGGTACTGCATTGGTTCTTAATAAGGTATGGGACAAGAAGGGCGTGTTTACCGTGGAGGAGTTTGACCCGGATCCCTATATGGATCTGTTAAATCAATATGGACTTCCCTGGGTAGTAGAAGAAAATCCGATTTTGGTGGAGTAAGGTTTTCATTGTACCAACGAAATGACTAAGAAAGCAGAAGGATTCTTCATGGAAAGAGAAGAAATTGGGCAGGTAAAAACACCCTGCTATGTGATAGATGAAAAGAAGCTGGTGCATAACCTGGAAATTCTACAACGGGTGGAGCAGGAAAGCGGCTGTCATATTTTGCTGGCCCAGAAGGCATTTTCCTGCTATCACCTCTATCCCTTGATTGGACAGTACCTAAGCGGTACCACAGCCAGTGGCTTGTATGAAGCAAGGCTTGGAAGGGAAGAGATGGGAAAGGAAAACCATGTCTTTGCCCCGGCTTATAAGGAGGAGGATATCCGGGAGCTGGTGCAAATTTGCGACCATATCATCTTTAATTCCATGGCCCAATATGAAAAGTACAGAGAGCTTTGCAAGGAGGTAAGCGTGGGAATTCGGGTTAATCCGGAATGCTCCACTCAGGGCGACCACGCCATCTACGACCCTTGCGCCCCCGGCTCCCGTCTGGGAGTTCTAAAAAAGCAGTTTGAGGAGAGCTGTCTGACAGGAGAGGGAGCCATTGAAGGATTGCATTTCCATACCCTCTGCGAACAAGGTTTTCAGGACCTTTTGGTTACCTTTCAGGCCTTTGAAGAGAAATTTGGCTCCTACCTTTACGGTTTGAAGTGGTTGAATATGGGTGGGGGACACCATATCACAAGAGATGGCTATGATGTGGAGGGATTAATCAAACTGATACAATACATCAAGGATAAATATCAGGTGGAGGTATATTTAGAACCCGGAGAGGCCATTGCCCTGGATGCCGGATATCTGGTGACTGAGGTTATGGATGTGGTACAAAACGGAGCCGTAGAGACTCTGATTTTGGACGCCTCCGCAGCCTGCCATATGCCGGATGTGTTGGAAATGCCTTACAGACCACCCTTGAGGGATGGATATGAGCCGGACGAAAAGCCACATACCTACCGGCTGTCTTCCTATACCTGCTTAGCCGGAGATATTATCGGTGATTATAGCTTTGAGGAAGAAAAACGGGTTGGAGACCGCCTGGTGTTTGAGGATATGGCAATCTATTCCATGGTAAAGAACAACACCTTCAATGGCATTCCCCTGCCGGATATTTTGTTGTTACAGGCAGATGGAGAGATACAAACCTTGAAAACCTTTGGGTATGAGGAATTTAAGAGGAGATTATAGAAGGACAGATGAGCGAATATGTAAGAATGCCCGGAGAGTGGGAACCTCACCGGGGAACAATCATAATCTGGCCCTTTCGGCCGGGTTCCTGGCCGAAGGGAGCCACTGAGGCAGCAGACGCCTTTTTGAAAGTGATACGAGGGATTGCAAAAAGTGAAGAGGCCTTCGTGGTCGTGAACGACAGCTGCAAAGAGACGGCAAGGCGTATGCTGGGGGGATTGGAAGGGGTTACCCTGGTGGAGGCTTCCACAGATGATTCCTGGGCAAGGGATATCGGCCCTACCTTTGTGAAAACGGAGGATGGCACAGTGAAGGGCATCAACTGGAGCTTCAATGCCTGGGGCGGAGAGGTAGATGGTTTGTATGCCTCCTGGGATAAGGACGATGCCTTTGCAGAGCAATTTCTACACCGCTTTGGATATGAAATGATAGATGCAGCCCCCTTTGTGCTGGAGGGAGGCTCTATTCACAGCGATGGGGAGGGAACTTTGCTTGTGACAGAAAGCTGTCTCTTAAGTAAGGGGCGGAATCCCTCTATGACCAAGGAGCAAATAGAAGCTACTTTGAAACACTTTCTGGGTGTGCAAAAGGTGCTATGGCTTCCCAGGGGAATTTATAACGATGAGACCAACGAGCATGTGGACAATGTCTGTGCCTTTGTGAAGCCCGGGGAGGTGGTTCTCGCCTGGACAGAGGAGAAAAGCGACCCCCAATATGAGTTGTCCAAAGCCTGCCTGGAGTATTTACAGCAGGAAAGAGATGCCAAAGACAGGAAACTTGTTGTCCATAAGCTTCCCATTCCGGCTCACCCGATTCTCGTAGAAAAAAAGGACCTGGAGGGTTATGTTTTCGAGGAGGGTGAGGATGTGCGTGAGATTGGGGAACGCCTGGCTGCCAGCTATGTGAACTTCTATTTTACCAACAAAGCAGTCTTAGTTCCCTGCTTTGGCGGAGAGAATACCCAAAGTGATAAACGGGCTATGGAAATTTTGGCTACTCTTTGTCCCCACCGTGAGGTGATAGGAATTCCTGCCAGGGCAATTCTTGCCGGTGGCGGAAACATACACTGCATCACCCAGCAGGTGATACAGTAGAGAAAGGTATAAGACTATGAGAAATGTTAAGGTTGCTGCGATTCAAATGCAGTGCTGTAAGGAAATAGAGAGGAACTTGGAAAGGGCGGAGGCAAAGGTGCGGGAGGCAGCCGGGCAGAGGGCCAACATTATTTTGCTGCCGGAGCTCTTTGAACGGGAGTATTTCTGCCAACAAAGACGGTACGATTTTTATGAATATGCCTTACCGGTGGAGAGCCATCCGGCAGTTCAGATGGGGGTTCGCCTGGCAAGAGAGCTGGGCGTGGTCCTGCCAGTCAGCTTCTATGAAAAGGATGGAAATGTACTGTACAACTCCCTGGCCTGTGTGGATGCAGACGGGAGGATACTGGGGGTCTATCGTAAAACGCATATTCCGGATGACCACTTTTATCAGGAGAAGTTTTATTTTACCCCCGGCAATACCGGGTTCCAGGTGTTTGAGACGAAATACGGGAAAATCGGCGTTGGTATTTGCTGGGACCAGTGGTTTCCGGAAACTGCAAGATGCCTTGCAATCAAGGGAGCAGAAATTCTCTTTTACCCCACTGCCATAGGTTCAGAGCCTATCTTAGAATGTGACAGTATGCCCCATTGGCGCAGATG
>CAMAHO010000019.1 GCA_945834545.1 uncultured Lachnospiraceae bacterium
CTGGAGATTCTGGTGATTGATGATGGCTCCCCGGACAGAAGCGGGGAGATTGCCTTGGAGTTGGCCCAGGAATACTCCTTTTTAAAGGTGATTCGAAAAGAAAACGCGGGGGTAGCGGCGGCGAGAAATACAGGAATCGAAGCGGCCACAGGGCAGTGGCTGTACTTTGTAGACTCGGATGATTGGCTGGCAGAGGGAGCCATAGAGGCCATGCTGGGTGCGGTGAAGAAACATCCCGCGGCAGACATACTTTTGTTTGACGCCTGGCAAAACGAAGGGGATAAGGAAACCTCTTGGGAACACTTTCGGCAGGGGAGGTTGTTTGAAACCAGAGAGGAAATCCTGTGTCTTCAGAGAGGGATTCTGTATTTCCCTGTCTGTCAGCCTGAGACCAAGGTGCCCTTGGCGGCACCCTGGGACAAGCTTTTTAAGAGGTCCTTTCTACAGGCTAAGAACCTGCGTTTCCGGGAGGAGCTTAAGGTATTGGATGATATGATTTTCAGTATGGAAGCTTTTGGAGAGGCAGGACTGGTGGCCTATGAGAAGAAGAAACTCTACCATTACCGCTATGTGCCCACCTCCATTACCAATAGCTATAAGCCCTACCGAATCAACAAAGACAGGCAGGTATGGGAGTATATTGCATCGTATATTGAGGAGAGGGAAAAACAGCACCTGTACTCACAGGAGGAGCTGGAGAAATTGCGACAGGCTTTTTATTGCCGGGTGATGAAGTCCTTTAGCATCTGCTGCAGACTTTGCTTCTTTCACAAGGACAATAAAAAAAGCTTCCTTGAGAAGCTGTCCTTTGTCCGGGCGGTGCTTCGCAAGGAGCCGTATCGCTCCGCTTTTGAGAAAGTGGATTATTCTGCATTGGAATGGCGCTTAAAGTGTGTCTTTCTTGCAGGCAAAACCCATCTCGCTCTGCCGATTTATCTGCTTCATCTGGGGCAGAGCTTGTTAGGATAAATCCAGCTCGCCACATACAGAGCTTGCCGGGATGAACTTATCTCAGAGAGTCTGCTTGGATAATTTAGCTCGGGGTTGTTCGGTGGCCTCTTGCTTGCAGTGCATAATGGCATCTGCCAAAGCCTGCGCATCTCCCATAGGAACAAAATAGTGATTTTGATCAGCTGTAAAGAGCTCATGGTTTGCGGGACTATCCCCCAATACCATGGGCTTTTTCATTGCTTCATAGATATAGGCCTTGCCGGGAATGGTGCGCCTTGCCTTTTCGATGCTTCCGTGGAAGTGCCCTGCCAGGCATAGGTCGGCGTAGGAAATCATAACCGCTAACTCCTCCTGGGGAAGCCAGTTTAGGTAGTGGATATTCTCTCCCTGGGGCAGAGTGGAATTTGACATAGGGCCGATGAGTACAAAGGCCAGGTCAGCCCTGTCTTTCAAAAGGTCCACTGCTCCCAGGATGATCTCAACTCCCTGGAGCGGCAATACGGAACCAAAATACAGCACCACATATCGGTCCTTCAGGTAGTCTGGACGGGAGGACTGTCTTGGATAATAAATCCGGGTGTCAGCCTCTAAGTACAGAGTCAGCAATTTTTTAGCATCGGCGCCAAACTCCTGATGGAAGTAGTCGCCGTGGGCCTTGGTATCTGTCAGAATGAGATCCCCTTTTTGCAGGGTATAGGTATCCAGCTTGTGCAGAAGTCTTCCCAAGAGGGAATTGGGGCGAAAGCGTTTTCGGTCCAGACAGAAGGTGTCATACAGGGAGATGAAGAAATCCTGAATGACGAAGGCCTTCTCCAGCTTCCCACCAATGAAAGGGAAAATGAGCTGAGGTGCAAATCCAACAAATATCGTATCAAAGCCCTTGAGAGAGGAAAAAAGCAATCGACCGTACACCCTAAGTAGCCTTGTGAGGTAGGTCCTTCCTCTGTCCCCTATCACAGACAGGTCGGCACCCTGTTCTTGCAACAGTTTAAGTTCCTGGCTGTTTCGAATATAATCTATGTTTTTGGTGGTGATAAACAACACCTTCTTACCCTGGACATGGGGAAGTAGGGAATGGATGGTGGAATGTAATGTGGTTTGGGCAGAGTGCCGGGTGTCCTGAGCACTAGGGAATCTATCCTGGGTGGAAACGGATGTCGTACTGTCGGGCATATTTGCCAATCCTCGTCTTTCTGTTTTTATATTCCATATTGGAATTTTATATACGCCTTGAAAACTATCTCATGGTATCACGGAATGTTTCCAAAGGCAATATGCTACGCTTGACCCATATATTGCCTTTGTGATAAACTGAACTTAATTGTGGGAAGGATTATGAAATGAAAATTACAGTGATAGGAATGGGTTATGTGGGCCTGTCTAATGCGGTGTTGCTGGCAGTGCATCATGAGGTGATGGCGGTGGATATCCTGCCTGAAAAGGTGGATATGATTAACGCAGGCCGTTCCCCGATTTCTGACCCGGAAATAGAACAGTACTTAAAAAGGGAGGACTTAAACCTAAAAGCCACCCTGAATTACGAAGAGGCTCTAAGAGAGGCGGATTATGTCATTATCTCTACCCCTACAAACTATGACCCCAAGCTGAACTTTTTTGACACCTCCTCGGTAGAGCAGGCCATAGAACAAGTGTTAGCCTGGAATCAGACGGCGGTTATGGTGATCAAATCCACCATACCGGTAGGGTATGTGGAGAGTGTGCGCAAAAAGTATGAGACGGACAGGATTTTGTTTGCCCCAGAGTTTTTGCGAGAGGGGAAGGCCCTATATGACAATCTGTATCCCTCTCGAATCATAGTCGGGGAAAAATCGGAAAGAGCCAGAGTGTTTGCGGAATTGTTGACAGAAGGGGCTCTGAAAAAGGATGTTCCGGTGCTTTTTACCAATCCTACGGAGGCGGAAGCCATCAAGCTTTTTGCCAATACCTACCTGGCTCTCCGCGTGGCTTATTTTAATGAGCTGGATTCCTATGCGGAGATTAAGGGGCTGGATACGGCCCAGATTATCCAAGGCGTATGCATGGACCCCAGAATCGGGGATTTCTATAACAATCCCTCCTTTGGCTACGGGGGCTACTGCCTGCCTAAGGATACGAAGCAGCTTTTGGCCAACTATAAGGATGTACCGCAGAATCTGATGACGGCTATCATTGATGCAAATACCACCAGAAAGGACCACATTGCCGAGCGAATTATTGAGAAGAATCCGGGTGTGGTGGGAATTTACAGGCTGACCATGAAGACAGATTCGGATAATTACCGTCAATCTGCCATCCAGGGCGTCATGAAGCGAATCAAGGCAAAGGGAATTGAAGTCATTGTGTACGAGCCCACCTTAAAGGAGGAGGAGTTCTTCCGCTCCAAGGTGATTCGTGATTTGGAGGAGTTTAAAAACCGGGCAGACATCATTGTGGCCAATCGTATGACTCAGGAGCTGAAGGATGTAAAGGCTAAGGTCTACACCCGGGATATTTTCACCAGGGATTGAGTGGAAAATTTACCAAGGATGGAACAAGTCGTTGGTACATAATAAGGAACTTTTAATCGCGACGATATTTATAATAGATTAAGAAATAGTGTACAAAATAAGTAAGAAAGTGTAGAGGTATACAAAATGGGAAAAATTAAAGTGACAGAAAATTGTAACGGAATTGAAGGATTAAAGGTGATTGAACCAACCGTTTTCGGAGATGCCAGAGGCTACTTTGTGGAGACTTACAATTATAACGACTTCAAGGAAGCCGGAATCGACTGTGTCTTTGTACAGGACAACCAGTCCGCGTCTAAAAAGGGCGTTTTAAGAGGCCTTCATTTCCAGATTCATTATCCCCAGGACAAGCTGGTACGCGTGATTCAAGGGGAAGTGTTTGATGTGGCAGTGGATTTGAGAGAAGGCTCCAAAACCTTTGGAAAGTGGTTTGGGGTGGTGCTTTCCGCTGAAAATAAAAAGCAGTTCTTTATTCCCAAGGGTTTTGCCCATGGCTTCATTGTCCTGTCTGATTATGCGGAGTTTTGCTATAAGGTGACAGATTTTTATCATCCTAACGATGAGGGCGGTCTGCTTTGGAAAGACCCTGCCATTGGGGTGGAGTGGCCTATGCCGGAGGGCATGACAGAGGAGGACCTGCTTCTGTCTGACAAGGACACCAAGTGGGAAGGCCTGGAAGCCTATAAGAGGGATAGAGGTATTTAGTAGAACCAACAGTTACCTTGTGAATGGAATGAGAGGTCCGAAGAAGTGGAAAATAGTGAAAGCTTGCGAATCAAAAAAGGAATCTATACCATCTGTTTTGTATTAATGTGTCTGATTGATCAAATAAGAGGAAGCGCAACCGGCAGGGTACAGTTTGTTGCAGCAAACTGTCTTGGCTTATTGATTGCCGTAATTATCCTATCTGCATACCATTGGAGGGATTTTTTGAAGCTGCCGTATTACCTATGGGCAGGTGTCTTTTTTGTTGGTTTTAGTCTTTCCGTTCCATATGCACAGGCGAATTATCCTTATTTATGGAAATGGATTACAGCTGGTATCAATGTAGGTCTTTATGGATTGATTGTAATTCGAATCCTGTATCGAATAGTTGCGGAAAAATGGCGGCCTCGTATAAGAAAACCCTGTTTTATTCTTTGGATTGTAATGATGGTGGGTATGGTGATTTCACGTAATGATTCTGTCTGGCCATTGTGGTTTCTTGCAATGTTTGGGAGTTTTTACCTGACGGATTTCACAAGTGAGGAAAAGGATGCTGTCTGTGACAGCATGATGAATGGCGTTATTATCGGCTTTTGCATTCTTCAAGGTTTTGCGACTATGTATCGGGCGTATGACACGGTTCGTTACACCGGTATGTACACCAATAGCAACATAAATGCCCTATTTTATATGATGGTTCAGCTGGCGTTTTTAGGAAAGTGGTATAAGTTTGTACAAACCAAAGCAGCATATTTTTGGAGAATACTGGCTGCTATGGGCAGCGGTGTTATGCTCACCTATTGCTTTTTAACCATAGGAAGACTGGCGTTGGGCGTTATGATTGTCAATGTCCTTGTACTTGCGTACTTGCTCTTCAAGATGGAAAAGCAAAAAAAACTTCTTCGTTTCGCAAGCCGTGTGCTGCTTGTCTTTCTTGTAGCCGTGATATCCTTTCCTGCGGTGTTTTACAGCGTAAGATGGATACCTGCCTATTTTAATTCGCCTATGACGTTGGAGGGAGATGAACCCAATAAAATTCGTGAGTGGGCCAGCCCTGAAGACGAACGTTATGTGGAAATGGATGAATTGCTGGAGCAGTCTTTAGATCGCATCCTGCGATTATTGATTACTCCCAATACCATAAATATTGTGGATGTTGTTATGCCTCCCCTGAAGGCATACGCAATGGGAGTTCAGGAGGATTCTGCTGAGGAGGACTTGATTGGGCCCGGTGACGTTCCGGAGACAGCTTTGCTGGAGGGGGAAGACGCAGCCAACTCTTTCCGATACCGTTTCTTAATCTATAAAACTTATTTTGGCAGACTCAATCTTTGGGGACACACTTATGCGGAGAATACCGGTGTTTGGGTAACGCCAAGTTACCACGCACCTCACGCCCACGATTTGTTCCTTCAGTATGCCTATGACTTTGGTATTATAATAGGAATTCTGTTTCTGGTTGATGCTGTCCTTGTTCTCTTCTTTTTGTGGAAAAAGAGCACACAAAAGGGGGGCGGCAATTGGAAGTACGCGGTGTGCTTTTTAAATGTATTTGCCTTTATCGCATTTGGCCTATTCGAGAGAGACTGGAATGTAGCTACTCTGCCTTTAACCTTATTCTTTATGGCTCATTACCCAGTTTTTCGCGAGGAATAACCGTGGGTGGTCCCGGGGCGCGGTCCCGGGTGGTCCCGGGTGGTCCCGGGTGGTCCCGGGGACGTAAAAAAGTGGTTTTTTTAGTGTCCCCGGTGGTCCATGATAGTCGCGCAAAGGAAAGCTGCGTAGTAGCAAGAAAGAAGGAATATCGCAAGGAATCCATGCGATTCAACAAAGGTGTGCCATACTTATGTTTTACGCTCAAAATGACGACAACTTAATGAATGCGATTTTAAATGGCAGCTATCTGGGACATACCGATAGTCATGCCTTTTTTGTGAACGCGCCTGTAAGCAATGTGCTGCAGCTGCTCTATTCTATCGTGGGGTGGATTCCCTGGTATCCCCTAATGCTGCTGGCAGCCATTTGTCTGCCTCTTGGGGTCTTCGTTTTTCGGGAAAAGGAGAAACGAGACCGTTTGGTGTTGTTTGCACTCTTTCTGCCGGTATTTCTGCCGGCTTTGTTTGGCTTCACCTTTACCACTGCTTCGGCAATGCTGGTACTTGTAGGCCTGGGAGCCTTTTTGCTGAGACGGGAGGAGGTGCTGTTTCCGTCGCTCTGTATGGCCTTTGCCTACTGCTTGCGAAGCGAAATCTTTGTGGTGGGCTGCGCCTTTCTCTTGGTGGCGGTGCTTCACAGATTGTTGGAGCGAGAGTGGAAAAATGTAGGCAAGACGCTGGGCTGTATGGTGGTGCTGGTGGCTGTCTTTTTTGGACTAAACAGCCTGATGTATCGCAGTCCCCAGTGGCAGCAGTATCAGGAGGTCAACGAGAAGAGGGTTGGCATTTATGACTATACCTGGTATGTGCCTTATGAAGATGCTCCGGAACTATATGAAAAATATGATGTGAGCTACGAGCAGTATCTGCTGGTAGATAACTATGCTATGGCTATGGAAGCGGCGGACTGGTCCCAGCTGCTGTCCAAGGTGGACCAGATTCAAATTGAGTATGACGGAGATTACAGCCTGGAAGGTCGGTTGAAACGCGACCCCCTGCTTACCCTGCGAGTGGGGTTTTACAGAGTGCGCCATACCTTTGCGGATTTGTTCTGGCCCTTTGGAGCCTTGGTGCTGGCTTTGTACGGGGGCTTGGGGATTGCCATACTTTGCTCCAAAAGGTGGCTGGTTGTGATTCCCACGGCTTGCCTGCTTATGGGACGGACTATCATTTGGATGTATTTGTTGCTTCGGGGGCGCTTTCCGGACAGGGTGTACCTTTCCATTTGTGGTATGGAATGCATTCTTCTGGCGGGAATGCTGTGGAAACTTTTGCCTTCGGTAATCTGGAAAAAGTGGGGGACTATTGCCCTGGCCGGAGCCTGTGCACTTTGCGGACTTTGGCAAGGAACCACCGTGATACTACAGCAAGTGGACCACGCAAAGATTGAAAAGTCCTATGAGATACTGTATCAATACTTGGAAGAGCATGAGGACAACACGTATTTACTGGACGTGCGCACTATGCTGGGGGATACGGGGAAGGTCCTTGACTTTGACACAACCCAGGACAATTATTTTCAGCTGGGGGGCTGGATTTCAGCCTCGCCGGTATTGCAGGAGAGAATGGAGCAGGTGGCTTTGGCGGAAGGTGTTACGGATAAGCCTGTGGACGGAGCGGATTTACTTCGCTATGGTAGTCGGGTGTACTTTGTGGTAGAGGAAACCCGGGGGATGGACTGGATGTCCACCTATATGGCTGCCAGATTCCCCGGTACAAAGATGGAAGTGACAGAGCGGTTAGCCGGCGAGGACAGGGTGTTTTTGATTTGCAAGGTGAAGGGCAACTAATTACGACGGAAGGAAACAGGAAGAGGTAGAGAGTTGTATTTCTTGATTAACGACGATTCTGTTATAGAAGGGGTTTTGAGTGGCAGGTTTACCGGTACGCCGGATGGGCATGCTGTGTATTTGCGTTATCCCTTAAGCTGGCTATTGAGCAAATTGTATAGCTTGTTGCCCGGAATTCCATGGTATGGCCTGTTTTTACTTAGCTGTTATGTGTTTGCCTTCCTAGCCTTTGGGTGTGCTTGCTACAAAAAGCTGGGAAAACGCTATATTTGTTATACAGGCTTTGCTGCAGCAGCTTTGTTTTTGTTGTTACCGAATTTCATCACGGTACATTATACCGTGGCTACCGCTGCCTTGGCAGCAGGGGCTATTATGCTGACGCTTGCAGAGGGACCTATGTGGCTGACAGCTCTTGCAATGGGGCTTTGCTACTGTCTGAGGAAAGAGGTATTTTTGTTGGCAATCCCTTTCTGGGGAGCTGTCCTTTTGTGGAAGGTATTGCAGAAACCCTGTAATTACAAAAAATGGGGATATCTGGTCTTAGCCACACTGGGCTTGACCGGGATGTTTATGGGAATCAATTCCCTGGTGTATCGGTCCGATACTTGGCAGGACTTCCTGCAATACAACGATGCCCGCACGCAGCTGTATGACTATGAGTGGTTTGTGCCCTATGAAGATCAGCCTGAAGCCTACGAGGCCCAGGGCATCAGTGAACGGGATTTCACCCTGATTGCCAGCTATGAGTTGATGCTGGAGGAGGACTTGACGGCAGAGGATTTTGAAAAGGTTATGGCAGCCAATGCGGGAAATGTATGGGTGGATACACCGATGCATACCTTGAAACGAATGCTGGTGAAATATAGAGACTGGGTTTTGCATCCTACGGAGGCTTATACTTGGATTGCCATCGCTATCTATGCTGTCCTGCTGGGCCTGCTTTTGTGGAGGAGGGCGTGGCTGCAGGCTTTGTTGGTGCTGTGCCTTGGAATGGGAAGAAGCGTTATTTGGATTTATCTGTTTATGAAGGGGCGCTTTCCGGAGCATGTGATGCTTAGCCTGTTTGTGCTGGAGTTTGCCGTCTTATTTGGCTTTTTATTGGAAGAAGTGGCGGCAAATACCCAGGGAAAAAGAAAAACTGTGGTTACCATACTGTGCGCAGTGCTTGCCCTGGGCTTTGGAGCCGGTGCCCTTTATGACAGTGTAGAGGCAGTGCAAAGACAGGTGGCACAGGGCAGGAAAAGAGCAGAGTTCGAACCGCTTAGGGAGTATTTTGAGGAACATCCCGAAGAGGTGTATCTGTTGGATATTGTAAGTATGTGGGATTATAGTCAGGGTGTTCTGGAGACAGGCCCCAGGCTTCAGAATTACTTCCTGGCCGGTGGCTGGGCTTCCGGTTCGCCTATGGCAAACCAACGATTTGCACAGATAGGGGCGGCAGACGGAGCAGATGCCCTGCTTCGTCTTAGCCAGGTGCACTATGTGATAGAGAAAGACAGAGCCTATGATTGGCTTGAGCTTTACCTGGGAGAACCGGTGAAGCGGGTAGAGCAGATAGGGGAGTTTAAAATCTTGAGTTGGCATTAGGGACGGGGTTTTTTGCTGCTCATGTCTGTCCCCAATGTTGCGGCTTAGTGCAACATTGGGGACAGACATGAGCAGCAAAAAACCCCGTCCCTAATGCCACTGTTTCCGATATTCTCTTATGCTGATGCCTTCCACTTTCTTAAACACCCGGCTGAAGTAATACACATCGCCAATGCCGCAGCTTTGGCCGATTTCCTCGGCGGACAGGCTGGTAAAGCGCAAGAGTGCCTTGGCCTTTGTGATACGGATGGAAAGCAGGTAGTCCATAATGCTCAGACCGAATTGTTCCTTGAAGGCTCTGGTTAAATAATATTTGTTGATGTAGTAGCGTTGGGCCAACTGGTCCAACGCTATCTTTTCGTCGAAATGCTCATCCAGGTACTGCTTGATTTCCACCATGTTTTTCTTCTTGGTGCCGGCCTGCGCTTCATCCGGATGCCAGGAGTCCTTCATAAGGAGAGAGAGCAGGAAGGAAATATGGGCATTGATTTCCATATCCTTGGTAAACGCATTGGAGGAGGCTACCTCATACAGCTTATAAAAGAGGTCTTGATATTCTGCCAGCTTGTCGGGACGAAAGGCGGGAAGTCCGCCGCGCTCCTTGTATTTTTGATAGACATTGGCAGCTGTGGGCCCATCAAAGTGAATCCAGGAAAGGCTCCACAAATCCTCGTAGGTTGTGTGAGAATAGGCGTGCCGGCAGTCGATAAATACGCAGTCCCCTTCGGTCAAAGGGTATTCTGTGTTTTCGTATCGAAGACATCCGGAGCCGGAGCCTACGATAAAAAACAGATAGGAGCACAGATTGTCTCTCTTGCTGGTATGGGGCTTGGTGGCCTGCAGAGAGCCAATTTCCTGCAAATGAAACAGGCTCAGCTTGGCAAAGTCTGAGGGAGTATATAAGATTCGACTGGTGTTGACAAGGTCACCGTGAAAGAGAGCGTTGTTCATCCTAATCTCCGTTCTGTCGCTGCAAGATGGCGACATACATTGCAAAATAACATCATAAATTGGTAGCTCTATTTTCGCATACCTTCTCTGTGACGTCAATGGGGAGGGCGACAACGGGGACAGGTCCATATGACCCCTTGGGGACGGCAGGGGTCATATGGACCTGTCCCCCTGCCGTCCCACTATTGCTCCATCCACAGTCGTATGATATACTGTAATACATGGGTGATATATACTACAAGAAGTTTGACGGACTTAATTTAATAGATGATTTCTTTGAAACCTTCAGGGAGGAGTATCCTGATTTTGAGGCACGATTTCGACGGCTCAACTGGGAGAGCGTATATGTGCTGTACGAGGAGTGGCATATCATTGGTCTGACTTATTTCTATCTGGAGGATGGACCGGTGGAGGATGTAGAAATCACATTTCGGGAAGAAAGCACACCAAATCCCGGGAGCAAAGAAGGGGACAGCATGGAGCCCCGGTATCCCTATTTCCGGAAGGGAAAGCTTTGCGGGGAGAAGCTCCTTCGAGTGGAGATGTTTAAGCTGGAGGACCGAGGTATGGTGCAAAAGGAGCAGTTCGTAAAGATCCTTTTGGATTATGCGGTGGAATACCGGTGCCCCTTAATTTACATATCCTTTTATCCTCACGAAAAGGAACATATCAACCTTTTCAAAGAATATGGTTTTTACGAGGTGGGGAAAAAGGGTGAGAAGCTGGTATTTGTGAAAGAAATGACACGAGTAACAGGAAAGGTATACCTGGATTACCCGCTCATCAGCCTGAAGAATCATAAAAAGTATCTGCTGGCAATCAAAGAGGAAGCGTATCTGAGGGTGTTTACAGAATATCCTTGGGCCATGGGAAACGAACAGCTACGCTTTCGAGTTCCCTATAAGAATTCCATTCACAAGGTGATTGTCTGCGATTTACCGGGAGTGAAGGACCTGTGCTTTGGGGATGTAATCCTTGTAACCAAGCAGATAGAGCGCAGAGGTGGCATAGAAACAGCATACGTCGCTGCCGGGCTGGGCGTGGTGGTAGAATACCGGGAACAAAAGGAGTTTGAAGACTTTGAGGCCTACAAGAAATATGCCACCCAATGCTCCTGGTTTGAGGAGAACTACCTGAGGCGGGTTTATGACAGAGGTGGCAGTAAGTTACTTAAGATTGTGTACAATGTGATCTTCCGGCAACCTATGGTGAAGCAGGAGATGATTTCCAAGGCCAAGGTGAAACAGAATGTGTATTGGAATTTTATACCGCTGGAGGATTCCCATATCAAGAAGATTGCTGAGTATGGGAAGGTGGGGCATATACTATTTGAGGAATAGGAGGCAGGAACAAGATGCGATATTTATTGATTTATAATCCTGTGTCCGGCAGAGAAAACAGCCGAACTACAAAGCTTGGGAAGATTCTGATGAAATTGGGAAAGAACGGAAATGAGCTTATGGTGTATCAGACGCAGGGAAAGGGGGACGCCCGCAGATACTTAAGTCTGGTGAGAGAACAATACGATATGGTCATTGCCTGTGGCGGTGACGGTACCTTGCATGATGTGCTAAATGGCGTTTTCCAAAATCATCTTTGCCTGCCCATCGGATATATTCCCCTTGGCTCTACCAACGATTTTGCTTCGGGCATGGGGATTCATTTCCGAAATGCGGTGGAGCTGATTCTAAGGGATTGCAGAAAGCGTGTGGATGTGGGACGGTTTAACGGAGAGTATTTTTCCTATGTGGCAGCCTTTGGAACCATTACCTCTGTGTCGTACAGCACGCCCCAAAACATAAAAAACAGTTTTGGTTACATGGCATATATCATTGAAGGGATAAAGCAGATTACTCAGATGCGTTCCTATCGGGTGAGGTTTCAAATAAACCAACAGGAAGAGGAGGATGATATCTTGATTGGCATCATTTCCAATTCCCTTTCGGTGGCAGGGGTGAAGTCCAAGAAAATGAATCCGTCACTGGATGACGGCATGATGGAATATCTGTTCATCAAAAAGCCCAACCACATCATTGACCTTCAGACCGTGGTTGCCCTGCTGTTGCAGGAAAAGTATGATGAGAAATATATGTATTACGGTAAGACGTCCGCTTTAAGCTTGCACTTTGAAGAAGAGGTGGAGTGGACCCTGGACGGAGAATTCGGCGGGCAGTGGGAAGAGGTAGAAATTGAGACTTGTCCGAAAAAGCTGGAGATAGCGGCCGGAGTGGAATAACGGTTGGGATGGAATAGTGTCTGGCCGGAATTGAAGAACTGGAATGGAAAGAGCCGAAATGGTGCAGGGCTTAGGTGGCGCAGAGCCGAAATGGTGCAGGGCTGAGGTGGCGCAGAGCTGAGGTGGAGCAGAGCCGGAGTGATGCAGGGTCGGATGAACGCCGGACCGGTGGAAAAGCTTGCATAAAAAGGAGGACCTTGTGGAAATCAATACATTGCTGGAAGCAAAGGAGTACATCGCCGCGTTGGAACGGGAGAACCGTGAGCTTAAGCTGGAGATAGAGCGGTTAAGCTCCACCCAGCGTATAGGACGCCGCAAACACAATATTCAGTGGCAATACACATTGGAGCAGGTATTGGAGCTTCGCACAAAGGGAGCCTCCGTGAAGGAAATTTCCGAACAACTAAAGCTCTGCGAAAAGACGGTGCGGGAATATCTGCACTACGCCCAAGATTCTTGATATTTTCTTAATTTTAGGAGAAATTCGTTACAAAATATAAATTCAGTGGTATCATAAGGGGCGTGATTCATTCAGATGCTTTGTAGGATTGGCATAGTTATAAGTTCCGGATAGTTCGACTACGGAAATTTAAATTCAACACGATTATTATGAAAAGGTAGGATATAGTATGCTTAACAACAAATCGATTCTAGTTACAGGCGGTACAGGCTCCTTCGGGAAGGCGTTCACCAAATATGTGCTGACACATTATGAGCCGAAGAAGATTATTATTTACTCCCGAGACGAGTTTAAGCAGTTTATTATGCAGAATGAGTTTAAGGAGTATGCCTCCAAGCTTCGCTTTTTCATCGGAGATGTGCGGGATAAGGAGCGTCTTACCAGGGCTCTGGATGGAGTGGATTATGTGATTCATGCAGCAGCTTTAAAGCAGGTTCCGGCTTGTGAATACAATCCTGCGGAGGCAATTAAGACCAATATCAACGGCGCCCAGAATGTGATTGACGCCTGCCTGGATACCGGTGTGAAAAAGGTGGTTGCCCTGTCTACGGATAAGGCTGTTAATCCGGTGAACCTTTACGGCGGCACAAAGCTTGTATCAGACAAGCTGTTTATCGCAGCCAATGCCTATGCCGGAAATAAGGATATCTGCTTTTCGATTGTTCGGTATGGAAATGTTGCCGGCAGCCGTGGCTCCGTGATTCCGTTCTTCCACAATATTATCAAGAATGGAGGAACCTCTCTGCCAATTACAGATTATCGTATGACTCGTTTCTGGATTAGCCTTAAACAGGGCGTGGAGCTGGTCATCAAGGCATTAGAGGAAGCGAAAGGTGGCGAGACCTTCATTTCCAAGATTCCTTCCTTCAAGATTACTGATTTGGCTCAGGCCATGCTGCCCGGCTGTGAGATGCCTGAGGTGGGAATCAGAGAAGGCGAGAAGCTCCATGAAATTATGGTTACTGTGGAAGACTCCATGACTACCTACGAGTATGACAAGCACTTCATTGTGTATCCTCAGATGGTCTGGAGCCAGAGCAGAAAACCTGTTCCCACAGGTAAGAAGGTGCCGGCGGGCTTTTCCTACAGCTCCGGCAATAACACCTGGTGGTTGACCGTGGAGGAAATCAAAGAGTTATTGAAGGATGTGGATTTGGAGAAATAGGTTTCGCATTTTCTGATATAGATATGCTGAAGTTGAGATTAATAGAATGGATCAGGTAAGAATTAGTATGGAAAAACTTGCGATTTTTGGCGGCGAACCGGTTCGCGATACGCGGATTTTTTACGGTCGCCAGGACATTGAGGATGACGATATAGAGGCTGTGGTAAATGTGCTTAAGGGGAACCTTATCACCTGCGGACCGGCTGTGGATGCTCTGGAAAAACAGCTTGCCCGGATAACCGGTGCCAAGTATGCAGTGGCAGTGAGCAACGGTACGGCAGCCCTGCATATAGCTGCCCTGGCAGCAGGCTTTGGGCCTGGAGATGAGGTCATCGTCAGCTCCATCACCTTTGCGGCTTCCTCTAACTGTGTTTTGTATTGCGGGGCCACCCCTGTTTTTGCAGATATAAGGAGAGATACCTACAATATTGACCCGGAAAGCATCCGGAGCTTGATTACCCCGAAAACAAAGGGGATCGTAGCCGTGGATTTCACTGGTCAGTCTGTGGAAATGGAGGAGATTCGCCAGATTGCCAAGGAGCATAATCTGGTGCTCATCGAGGATGCGGCACACGCTATCGGTACAAAATATAAGGGTAGCCCGGTGGGCTCCAATGCAGATATGACCTGCTTTAGCTTCCACCCGGTCAAGACCGTTACCTCCGGTGAAGGCGGGGCTGTGACCACCAACGATGAGGCCACCTATCGTAAGCTGCTTCGCCTGCGCAGCCACGGTATTACCAGAAACCAAGAGGAAATGGTACATCCGTCGGATGCCCTTTGGTACAACGAGCAGGTGGAGTTAGGGTTTAATTATCGTATGACCGATTTTCAGGCGGCCCTCCTGTCCAGTCAGCTGCGAAAGCTCCCCAGGTTTTCCGCCCGCAGGCGTGATATAGTCAAGAAGTACGATGAGGCTTTTTTAAAGCTGCCCGAGATTATCGTGCAACGAGAGATCCCTGAGTCGGATACCACCAGGCATCTTTACATTATTCGTTTGGATTTATCAAAGCTTACCTGTGACAGACGCCAGTTTTTTGACGCCCTGTACGCAGAGAATACCTGCCCGCAGGTGCATTACCTGCCGGTTTACTGGCACTCCTACTACGAGAAGCTTGGCTACAAGAAGGGGCTATGCCCGGAAGCGGAAAGCTTTTATAAGGAAGTGATGAGTATTCCTCTGTATCCCGCTATGACGGATGCGGATGTGGAGGATGTGATTCACGCTGTGACCAAGGTGGTAGAGTATTATAGGGCCTAAGAGTTAGTGATAATCCACCTGAAGCAGACAGAGTCCCTGGGGAGGAGCTGTGAAGCCGGCAGCAGGGCGGTTGGGCGTAGCGAGAAGTTCGGCAAGGCTGTCCACACTTCTTTTTCCGTAGCCCACTTCTAAGAGTGTGCCGGTGAGAATCCGAACCATATGCTGTAGGAACCCTGTTCCGTGGTAGGTAAGCCGTAAGTAAGGCCCTTCCATCGTGATTTCAATTTTGTCCACCATCCTGATGGTGGACTTTTTCATTCTGGGATTGCTGCAAAAGGAAGCAAAGTCGTGCTCGCCTTGTAGGATCCACGCGCCCTTTCGCATCTGCTCCACATCCGGCTGCTCCTCCAGATAGTACACATATTTTCGGTCAAACACTGGCTTTTGCTTGCCAATATAACAGGTGTAGCAGTAGGTTTTGCCTAGAGCATTATAGCGACTGTGAAAGCGCTCCCCTGCCTTCTGAACGCTGGTAACACAGATGTCGTCCGGAAGATAACGATTGAAATAGTCCCGGATTTCTTCTTCGGAAAGGCTGGTGTCCAGTCGGAAGTTTGCCACCATGGCCTGGGCATGCACGCCGGCATCCGTCCGTCCGGCACCGATGACCTCTATTTCCTTTCCCGCAAGCTTGGACAACACCGACTCCAGCTTGCCCTGAATCGTCATATCCGTATTGGGCTGATGCTCCCAACCATAAAAGCGACTTCCGTCGTAACGAATTAAAATCTTATAATTTTGTGTCATATAGGTCTCCTAACTTATCATTTCTCATTTTTATGTATTGTATATGATATCTTTGTTTTCGTGCAAGCGGTAATATGAAATTTGTGCAGCAGTAGTACGACGAAAGTGTTACAAAAATGCAGTAAAATAGGGCACTTTACAGGTATTTTTTCGTGTAAATATGTGAAAAAGGGGCTTGTTTATTTAGTATATTTGTTTTAAACTCAATGTGATATCTATTTATAGATTTAGGCGTATTCGTAGACTATATTTTTGGACAGCGGAGGTAGAATATGACAAAAGCTGAAATTTTGAAGAAAGAGATACTGAGCCAGTATCGTAGTTTAAGGCAGTTTGCTATTGAGATGCAGATTCCTTACAGCACGCTTGTGACAGCATTAGACAGAGGAATTGATGGAATGGCTTATGGCACAGTGATTCGTATTTGCGATAAGCTGGGCTTGAACCCTGTAGATTTTTCGTCCTTTGAGCGCCAGGAGTCTCTGAGTGAGCGTTTGCTGGAAAATCGTGTGATGCAGTATTATGTGAAGATGAATGAATACGGCAGGGAGCGCATCCTGGAAGTCATGGACGATATGGTTGCTTTGGACAAATATAAGGACGGCAAGGCAAAGCAGAGATAGGACTGTCGGGTGCTATCATTATGGGACAAACGAAAGTCTAATCCAAGATAGTATTTGCAGTTGTCATCAAAGTGGCTGAGGTAAGGAATGAATGAAGTATGATTATTTAGTTGTTGGCTGTGGCTTGTATGGTGCCGTTTTTGCCTGCGAAGCTGCCAAGAAAGGGAAAAAGTGCCTCTGCATTGACAAACGGGAACACCTTGGAGGCAATATTTATACGCAGGAAGAACTGGGGATTCAGGTGCATAAGTATGGCGCCCATATTTTCCATACTTCCGACAAAGAGGTGTGGGATTACATCAATGGTTTTGCGGAATTTAACCATTACATCAATTCGCCCATAGCGGTTTACAAGGATGAATTGTACAACCTACCATTCAATATGAATACCTTCAGCAAGCTTTGGGGCATTAGGACTCCAGCTGAGGCAAAGGCTCAGATAGAAGCGCAGAAGCGGGAATTTGTTGAGGCTCTAAAAGGATTGCAAAGTCAGGAAGCGGCTGAGGCTAGTATCGAATCTGGGAGCCATGGAGCGGCTGAGTCGTTTATACCCTCCAATTTGGAAGAGCAGGCCATTTCCTTGGTGGGCAGGGATATTTATACCAAGCTGGTGAAGGGGTATACAGAAAAGCAGTGGGGCAGAGACTGTAAGGAGCTACCTGCTTTTATTATTAAGAGATTACCGGTCCGTTTTACCTATGACAACAATTATTTTACGGACCCATATCAGGGAATTCCCAAAGGCGGATATACGCAGATCATCGAGAAGATGCTGGAGAACTGTCAGGTGTTGACCGGCGTGGAGTATCGGGATTTTTTGCAGCAGAATGCAGGGAAAGACCAGCCGGATACCTTCTGCAAGACAGTATACACCGGACCTATCGACGAATATTACGAGTATCGGTTGGGTGCGCTTCAGTATCGTTCCCTTCGTTTTGAAGAGGAGGTTTTGCCCCAGGAAGATAATTTCCAGGGAAATGCCGTGGTAAATTATACAGAGCGAGAGGTGCCCTATACACGTATCATTGAGCACAAACACTTTGAATTTTTACAAAACAAGGGAACTGTTATCACCAGGGAATATCCTGCAGATTGGCAGCCTGGGATGGAACCCTATTATCCTATCAATGATGAGGCTAACAATACACTATATGAACAGTATGAGGCCTTGGCAAAGAAGGAGGAGGATGTAATTTTTGGTGGCCGTTTGGGCCAGTACAAGTACTATGATATGGATAAGGTTATCCGTGCCGCACTTGACACTGTCAGACAGGAGCTTGGTTGAGTTGGATTAGGTTGGGTTAAGTCGAGTTAAGTTGAGTTGGTGGCATACGAATGACATGCTGACGACAGGCTAGCGATGATGTGGTTGCGTTAATCAGCTGAGCTTGTGATATAGAGTGACTCGATTTGTATAAGAGTTGTTGAATGATGAAAGCTTGAAGTGGTACCTGCTTCAAGCTTTTTCTTGTTTTAACAAGCTTTTTTTCTCCTATAGCTTCATAATATGATAAATTTTTCTTGCACCAACCAACATTCTGTGCTACTGTTAGCTTAGGAAAGTGGATTCTTATACAAAAAAATGGATTTTTTTGGTGTTGCCACTCTGATTCAGGGAAGAAAGGAGGCGTGGCAATGGGTGCGATTCGTGACACTGTCTATAATAATTATCTAACTGCATATGCTCCCAAAGAGCTGACGCGCTTCGATTCCCATAAGAAGAGCGAGCTTCGCAGTGTGTACAATTCCATTGTCAAATTAAATAAAGAGTCTCCCTGGCATCTTCCTATTGCAAGCAAAGAAACCAAGGATTATGCGGTTAATCTGAAGGAACAAGCCAGGTCCCTGCACAATGTACTGGCTTCATTAGGCGCGTTGGAGGAGGATGGACTATTTAGCAAAAAGTCTGCATATTCCTCCAATGATTCTGTGATGGAAGTCAGCTTTGTGGGTGATGCCGGGGCCGATGAGGAGATTCCGGAATATACCATTACGGTGGAGAATCTTGCAAACGGTCAGGAGAATCTGGGAAACTTCCTGGATAATAAGCGCGTGGGATTGAGAGCGGATTCCTATTCCTTTGATTTAAATATTAATGATAGAAGCTACGAATTTCAATTTGCCATCGGAGAAGAGGATACCAATCCGGAAATTCAAAATCGACTGGCCAGACTTGTGAACAACGCCAATGTTGGGATTAGAGCTTCCGTGGTAGAAAGGGAAGGCAAGTCGGCCCTTAAGCTTAGCTCGGAGGCTACCGGCATTCCGCGTTCGGCGGAGCAATCCTCTGAAACGCCGGTTCTATTTACCGTGTCGGATGAAGCCACCAGTATGCGCAAGGGGGCGGTGGCGTACTTTGGATTAAATTTGATGAGCGAGGAGCCCAGAGATGCCCGGTTTACCCTTGATGGGCAGGAGCATTCTTCGCACTCCAATCATTTTCGAATCAGCGGGCGCTATGATATCTCATTAAAGAGTGTTACAGCCCCTGAGGAGTCGGTAACGATTGGTCTGAAAACGGATTTGGAGTCCTTGGCAGACAATGTTTCCGGAATGGTTTCAGGGTATAATGACTTTATGAAAGCGGTGGATTCTTACAAATCCAGTCAGCGGCTGAGTGGTCATCTGGCAAGTGAAATGAAAAGGATTTCTTCCTATTATAGTGAAGACATGGAAAAGATGGGCTTGACTATGGATTCCGAGGGCAGAATGCAACTGGATCGTTCCCTGCTTAAGGAATACGCAGGCAGTGTGCAGGATGTGGCCCTGCAACTGGGAGAACTGAAATCCTATGCAAAGGCATTGTTGAAAAAGACGGATCAGGTTGCGCTGAATCCTATGGAATATGTGGATAAGAAAATCGTGGCGTACAAAAATCCGGGACACAATTTTGCCAGCCCTTATATTTCCAGTGCATATTCCGG
>CAMAHO010000020.1 GCA_945834545.1 uncultured Lachnospiraceae bacterium
CTGAGAAGGGCAACTTAAATTCCACCCTGATTCTCACCTTTACAAAAGAGACCGGTTTGATTACCACCTTCGGAAACTACAATTACGGTATTAACAACCAGGTGTATGAGATTTACCCTGAGGAGAATCAGATTCGAGTAAATTATTCCATCGGTGAAACAGAGAGAGAATATATCATTCCCCCCGTATCTAAGGTAGCTGACTTTGAGGGCTATATGGCTCAGATGTCCTTGGAGGATGTGAACCTGGTAAAGCAGTATTATAAGCTGTACGATATTAACAAGCTGAGCAAAAAGGACCAGGAGAAGAAGGACGAGCTTTTGGAGAAGTATCCGATTATGGAGACAGAACCGGTATATGTACTTCGTGATACCACAAAGGCAAACCTAAAGATTAAGTTCGAAGGCGTTTTCGAGGCACTTGGCTATACCTATGAGCAGTACCAGGCAGACAAGGAGCTGGATTTCTCCAGTGGATCCTCCGATAAGCCGGTATTCAATGTAAATATGATTTATTCCCTGGACGGAGATAAGTTAAAGGTAGAGGTTCCCTTTAGTGAGATTGAGTACAGAGAGGAATCTCCCATTTATTCCCTTACGGTGCTTCCTTACTTCGGAGCAGCCGGAACCAGCCAGGAAGGCTTCCTTCTGGTTCCCGAGGGCGGTGGTGCAATTATCAATATGAACAACGGCAAATCCGCTCAGAATGCTTATGTAGCCAATGTATACGGCTGGGATATGGGTCTTGTTCGCGAGGAGCTGGTACATGCTACCAGAACCTACTTTAACACCTTTGGTATCTCGGAAGGGAACGATTCCTTCCTTTGTATCATGGAGGACGGTGCATCCTACGCAGCCGTTCAGGCGGATGTGTCCGGCAGATTCCACAGCTACAACTATGTGAATGCCAACTACAGCATGGTTCACAGAGAAAAGTATGATGTAGGCGAAATCGCCAACAGTGATATCTATGTATTTGAAGATAAGCTGCCGGATGAAAGCATTATCCAGGAATATCGCTTCATTGATTCCGGAAGCTATGTGGATATGGCAAAGGAATATCAGACCTATCTGTCTGAGACCTATGGTGAGTACTTTGCTGAGAACCCCGATGACTCTACCCCTGTTGAGTTGGAAATCGTGACAGCAGTTGACAAAAAGAGACAGGTTTTAGGCGTCCCGGTATCCCGTCCTCTGGAGCTTACCAGCTTTGACGAGGCAACAGACATAGTCAATGAGCTTGCAGGAGAGGGCTTCAAAAATGCCTCTATCAAGCTTACCGGCTGGTGTAACGGAGGCGTGAAGCAGAAAATCTTAAAGAGAATTTCTCCTACCAACGGCTTAGGCGGTGCTAAGAAGCTGCAGAACTTTATTGACACAGCCAATAACCTGGGAATGGATGTGTATTTGAACGGTATCACCAACTATGCTTACAACAGCAATCTGTTGAACGGCTTCTTCAGCTACACAGATGCAGCTAAGTTTATCACCAAGGAGAGAGCAGAGCTCTTTACCTTCAGTGATGTTACCTATGCAACCCGTGAGGGTCTGCCAAGCTATTATCTGCTACATACCGATGTGGCTCTTCAGATGGCACAGAACCTGATTGATAAGGCGGACAGTCTGAGGGCCAATGTATCCTTCCAGGATATTGGTATTGATTTGGCTGCTGACTATTACAAGAAGAATCCTGTATCAAGAGAGGCTACTCTCAAGAAACAGGAGGAGCTGCTTAAGAAGACAGATGATGCAGGCACTAAGGTTATGATTAATATGGGTAATGATTATGCTATGCCGTATGCAGATATGATTACCAATATGGACCTTAAGGGAAGCGGCTATACCATCCTGGATGTTGAGGTTCCTTTCTACCAGATGGCAATTCATGGCTATATCAACTATGTGGGCTTCCCGGTAAATACCAACGGAAATGCACAGGAGGAAATCCTTCGTTCTGCTGAGTACGGTGCAGGTCTTTCCTTCTCCCTCATGAAGGAAACACCGTTCACCCTGCAGAAGACCCTTTATACACAGTACTACGGTTCCGATTACAATACCTATCATGATGAGATGGTAGAGATTTATAACAACTACAACAGTAAGATGGGACATGTATTTAACCAGAAGATGGTAGATCATAAGAGTCTCGGAGCGAAACTTAGGTGTACAACCTATGAGGATGGCACAAAGGTTTACGTAAATTACAGCTATGCCGATGCTACGACAGACGATGGAGTGGTACCAGCGAGAGACTTTATCGTAGTGAAGTAAAACAAATGTTTAGAAAGGGCATCGAGTTATGAAGAAGAACAAGAACAAATTAGCAGGGCTTCAGAAACGAAAAGCCATTTCCGGTTATCTGTTCATTGCTCCATTTATCATCGGATTTTTGGTGTTTATGATCAAACCGTTCTTCCAGTCACTTTACATGAGCTTCTGTGAAGTGACGCTGGGCGGCGGAAGCTTTGAACAGGCTTGGATTGGTTTATCCAACTATGTGTTTACCTTTACTGTTGACCCGGATTTCAATCGTCTGCTGGTGGAGCAGTTTTCCGCTATGATGGTTGACTCTGTGGCAATCATGGTATTCAGCTTTTTTGTAGCCTTGATTTTAAATCAGAAGTTTAAGGGAAGAGCGCTTGTAAGAGCCATATTCTTCCTGCCGGTTATCCTTTCCTCCGGTGTTATCATCGGCTTGGAGACGGACAATGCACTGATGGCTCAGATTTCCGCATCCATCGAGGAGACCACAAGCAATATCAGTATCACGGATTCTATTGAGGAAATCCTGAGAACTGCAGGCGTGGGTGTCAGAGCCTTTGAAAAGGTCTTTGAAATTATTGACAAGATTTATGATATCGCTATCGCCTCCGGTATCCAGATTATCATCTTCCTGTCCGGCTTACAGACCATTTCAGCCAGCATGTACGAGGCGGCAGATATCGAGGGCTGTACCGCTTGGGAAAGCTTGTGGAAGATTACCTTCCCGATGATTAGCAACCTGTTTTTGGTAAACTGGATTTACACTATCGTAGACTACAGCATGCGTTCCGATAACGATGTTATGGACAAGATTTCCATCGTTATGATTCAACAGCTGCAATACGGTCTGGCATCGGCAATGTCCTGGATATATTTCCTGATTGTCATTGTGATTATCGGTATCAGTTCCTTACTAATTTCCAGGGGGGTTTACTATTATGACTAAAAAAGCAAAGATGAAAGATAAAAGTAACTCCTTCTGGGAGAGAAACAGAAAGTCCCAGGGCTATCTGCTAAAAAAGACCATAATGAAGTATGCAGTCAGCATCTGCCGTTTTATCCTGCTGTTTGGTATGTGCTTCATGATTTTACAGCCAATCTTAAATAAGATTTCTGTAAGCTTTATGACACAGGATGACCTTTACAATCCCATTGTCATTTCCATCCCGCAGCACTTTACCACAGAGAACTATATTTTAACCAACGAGCTGATTGATTACACCCATACGGTTATGAATTCCTTCTGGATAGCGCTCACCATCGCCATTGTACAGGTGGCTATGGGTACTCTGGTAGGCTATGGCTTCGCCAGATTTGAGTTCCCTTTAAAGAAATTCTGGTTTGCCTGTGTAATGATTGTGATCCTGATTCCGCCACAGACCATCTCCAGCTCCCTGCATTTGCACTTTAGATTCTTTGATATTTTCGGAATCTTTAAGATGATTACAGGGGAGTCCATCAACCTGAGAGGCTCCGTCATTCCGTATTACCTCATGAGCTTCGGCTGTATGGGATTGAAGAACGGCTTGTACATCTTCCTCATCAGACAGTTCTTCCGTAATATTCCAAAGGAATTGGAGGAAGCTGCTTATGTGGACGGCTGCGGAACCTTGAAGACCTTTGTGAGGATTATGCTTCCGGATGCAAAGCCTATTTTGACCTCTTGCTTCCTGTTTGCCTTCGTATGGCAGTGGACAGACGGTTTCTATTCCAAGATGTTCTTAGGCGGTACTACCCTGGTATCCACAGAGCTTGCCAGACTTTCCGATAAGCTGGGTGCTTATATCCAGCGTATTATGGGTATCAAGACAACAGTATCAGTTGCTTATTCCAACTGTATCGTTTCCACCGGTACCTTGATGATTATCATGCCTTTGATTGTGCTGTACCTCTTTGCACAGAAGGGATTTGTGGAGAGTTTGAGCAGTTCCGGTATCAAAATGTAAAGTTTTTCATAAGTCTTTTTATGAAAAATATACAAAAATATATAAATTTATAAATATTTTATGGCATTCTGGGAAAGGCCGTGCTATAATAACGAAGTGTATATAATTCCATTCCCTGTTGCACCCGGAAAATCATTGCACAGGGACTTGGAAATTATATAAATATAAGGAGGATATATTCATGAAAAAACAGATTTTTAAGAAGCTCATGGCAGCATCTTTAGCAACTGCTATGACAATCGGTTTGGCAGCTTGTGGTTCTGAGCCTGCTAACACCCCTGCTTCCAGCGAAGAGACTCCTGCTACTAGCGAAGAGACTCCTGCTACTAGCGAAGAGACTCCTGCTTCTGAGGAAGAGGAAGTTAGCCAGTACACCACACTTACAGACGAGAATGGCAATGTATACGACCTTGGCGGTATGGAAATCATCATCCGTGACTGGTGGACCGGCGAACCCACTGAGCCTTCCAACGATTACGAGGAAGCTCGTGAAGAGTATCGTGAGTGGATTCAGTCTACTTACAACTTCACCATTAAGCAGACCGCTATTTCTGACTGGGGTTCCACTCCTGAGGATTTCGTAAACTACGCTACTACCGGTGGTGATGAGAACTATGTATTCATCCTTCGTGATGATCCTGCTATTACCGGTGCTATGGCAAACGGTCTTATGTATGACCTTGCTACACTTGACTGCTTAGACTTCAGCGAAGCTAAGTTCCAGAAGAACTTACTTCATAAGTTATACTCCAAGGGAGATTCTATCTACGCTATGTATGCAGGCGTTTCCGAGCCTAGAGGAGGTATGTACTTCAATAAGAGAATCCTTACTGAAGCAGGTATCGATCCTGAGAGCATTTATGACCTTCAGGCATCCGGCGACTGGACATGGGATAAGTGGACAGAGCTGATGGATCAGGTACAGCAGGATACAGATAACGATGGTGTTATCGATATCTATGGTACTACTCAGAACAACGGTAACCTTACCAACTCTGCTGTATGGAGCAACAATGGTGAGTATGTTGGTCAGGAGAACGGACAGTATGTTTATAAGCTTGAGAACGCTGAGACTGTAGAGGCTCTTGAGTTTGCTGTTAAGATTTTTGACAACTACACCCTTCCTTATCCTGAAGGAGCAAACTGGGATTACTACAAGGAAGCATTCTTGAACGGCCAGGCAGCATTCATGCCTGAAGATGGTTATGCAGGTACTCCTGGTAACTTCTTACAGGATATGGTAGATGACTTCGGTTGGGTTGCATTCCCTAAGGGACCTAAAGCAACTGATTACACCAACTGCTGGTCTAACAACCCTGCAGCTATCCCTGCTTGCTACGATGCTGACAAGGCTTGGAAGATTGCTTTCGCTTGGAACCTTTACACCAACGAAGCTCCCGGCTGGGAAGATTACGAAGGTTGGAAGCCTAACTACTATGCTGGTTTCCGTGACACCAGAGCAGTTGATGAGACCGCTCAGATGTTAACCGAGAAGGGTATGATCACATATCATGGTCTGATTCCTAACTTGAACCTTGGTCCCGATCTTACTTGGGGTATAGCTCCTGGATCAGTTGTATCTGAGAAGATCGACGCTATCAGAGATACATGGAAGTCCTATATTGACGCAGCTAACGCTAACTAATTCTTAGCTGAATAAATAATTCTATTGAATATGTGGGATGGTGTTTTCCGGGCACCATCCCCTTTTCATAGGTAGGGGTATTTTTCCAAAGCTTTCAAATTGTACCCGTATTCATGCTTCAGACCCATTTCGATTTCCGTGCTGTACGAATTACTATATGTATTGCAGACGCACTCTCGCTCGGGACGCACCGTAGCGGTACATAAGTGAGCGAAGTACGCTCACTAAGTACCGACGGTGCTTTACGGTCTGCAATACATATAGTAATTCGTACAGCACGGAAATCGAAATGAGATTATGATGCCGGAAAATAGGAAATTGAAAGCTTTGGAAAAGTGGCTTAGAGTAAATAATTTTAGCATGCCATATGGAACTATATCCTATGGTTCAGATATAATATTGATTTCAGACCTATGACTACGCGGATTGAGCGAGTGTGAGTTTGAAATAAAGCTTGCTGAACTGAGGCAGAAAGTGGGAATAAAGGAGGAGATAAGATGGAGAAAGTGAATTTTCATTTGCCGGGGTTGAGACAGAATTACCCTTTGAATATGCTGTTCTTGAGCTTGCTTAAGACAAAGCCGGAGGTGTTTCGGGAAGGGGTGAATATTGCTTCTTTTTTTGGAGAGTTTCCGACTTCGTTATGGAATGGAGGAAGACCTTCCAATTATGACCAGTGCAGCTCTGACTATGTGAGAAATGTGGTAAAGACGATTAATGAGCAAGGAATACCGGTTCGTTATACATACACAAATATGTTGCTAAATGAGCAAGACTTGGAGGACCCTTATTGCAATTTCTGTATGCAGGTTGCAGACAACGGAATGAATGAGGTTATGATTTTCTCACCGATATTGGAAAGGTACATAAGAGAGAAATATCCCAGTTTCAAAATAAACAGCTCTACCTGTAAGGAAATCCGAGATATTGATTTGGTGAATGAAGAGCTTGGGAAACCGTATTATCTCGTGGTTTTGGATTACAATTTCAACAATCAGTATGATGAGCTTGAGAAAATCCGGGATAAAGGACGCTGTGAACTATTAATTAATCCTGTATGTACTCCAAATTGCCCCAGAAGGGGTGAACACTATGAGAATGTTGCAAAAAACCAGCGTATTATGCTAAAGAATCGGAATCTTCCTGCTGATAAGCAGATTCCGCTGGAACATTGGCATTGTGAGTATGGTGAGTATAACTGTATACACACAATAAAAAGCTATTCCACCTATATTTCTCCCGAAGATATCTGGGAAAAGTATGTGCCTATGGGCTTCCATCATTTTAAGATTGAAGGCAGAACGGGTAATCTTTTCTCCCTGGTGGAAACCTACTGTCACTACATGATTAAACCGGAAAAGCAGGGGGAAACCAGGATTCTGCTGTTGAATAACTTAAAGGCTAACAATATCATTACGGTAAATCATCCCAGACCCTCCAAGTGGCCTTGATTAAAATGAGATGAGGGAATGCAATTATGTCATGGAGTAAAAAAGAAAGAGGTTGTTATGAGCAAGGAAGTATATTGGCATCTGCCCGGATTTTGCTATTTCAGGCTGTTAAATCAGATGCTTCTCAATATGATGAAGGATTACCCGGATAAATTTAGAGAGGGCTACAAGATTGGCTCGGTGTACGGCACCTTTCCGGGAGCCATTTGGAATGGTGGACGGGCGGTGTTTGGCATCACCGGAAAGCAGGATATCCAATCCATTCTGAATCTCTATAACAGCAGAGGGATACCAGTGCGCTTTACCTGGACCAACGCCCTTTTGGAAGAAAGGCATGTGTACGATACCTATTGCAATCTGATTATGGAGCTGGCAAACAATGGACTGAATCAGGTGCTGGTAAACAGTCCGGTACTGGAGGAGTATTTAAAGAAGGAATATCCGGATTTCAAGTATATTTCTTCCACTACCAAGCGAATTACGGGAGTAGAGGGGATTCAGAAAGAGCTTGATAAGGACTATTATCTGGTGGTGCTGGACTATGATATGAATCATGATGAGACAGCACTAAGGGCCTTGGAGAAGGATGCCGGGAGACTGGAGATTTTAGTCAATGAGGTATGCTATCCACAATGCCCGAAGAGGACAGAGCATTATTTGCAACAGTCAAAAATGCAGCTGGAATATGATGTGCAGACAGGCTTCCCTTGCCCTAATATCACCACCAAGAGAAGCTTTGAGGAAAGCATGAAGCGTCCCTCCTTTATCTCCAATGAGGAAATCGGCTCCTATATTGACAGAGGCTACGTGAATTTTAAGATTGTGGGCCGCGGACTGCCCATGGATTTTGTAAAGGAATCCTACCTCTATTATCTTGTGAAAGAGGAGGAGAGGAATTTTATTCGTGCAAAAATGGACAATCTTTTGTCACAGTTTGCCAAAATGAACCGAAATCCAAGGCAATAATTGGTGATTAAGCAAAAAATGAAAAGAACATAGCAAAGAATAGAAAGACTTTTTCACAAAAAATCAGTATTATTATCTTGGAATCTATGCATTATGTAGAATGACAAGCATTGGAGGGTAATCGTGAAACGAAACTATATTGGGGTAGCAGTAGGCTTGCTTTCAACCTGTTTTTTGTTTGGCTGCGGGCAGACCACAGAAGAAGATACTGTGGTAATGCTGGAACAGGAGCAGGAGGAGGTTACATATAAGCTTGGAGAGGTACAGAAAAAGGACATTGTTCAGACCCAGAAGGTAAAATGTACCTATAAACAGATGAAGGACCAGGAGGTCAGTTTTTCCCTGGGCGGGAAGAGAGTGGAAAAGGTCTATGTGCGCAAGGGGGACACCGTGAAGAAGGGTCAGCTTTTGGCGCAGCTTTCCGGTGGTAATCTGGATTCCAGAATTGAACAGCTGGAGTACTCTATTGCCCGCAATAAGCTGCTGTTAGAATATGCTGATGTGAACGAGGCCAATGATATCTCCGAGAGATGGGTCCAGGAGATATATAACGGCTGGCCGGGAGCGGAAGAGAGCGTGAAGTCCATTCAGAAGAATTATCGTTACCAGAAAGAGGACTTGCAGGATGCCATTGATTTGGACGAGACAGAGCTTGCCAAGCTTAAGGCAGAGAAAAACGCCAGCTCCGTGTATGCACAGATGGATGGTGTGGTGTATTCCATAAAGGATGGTTTGGAGGGCTCCACCTCAAAGAAGGATGAGGTGGTCATGACGGTAATTGACTCTACTGAGTGTATTTTCGTTGCTGAGTCTCCGGAGCTTGTCTCCAGATTTCAAGAGGGCGTCACCGTCAGTATGAATCTCACAGGTAAGAATACGGGAACCTACGAGCTTATGCCGTACAAGATGGAAACCTGGGGAGAAGAACAGTATTTCAGTATTTTCTCTGGCCCTGATAATGAAGGCATGGAGGTTGGTACCTATGGGTATATCGACCTGGTAACAGATTCGAAAACAAATGTACTGGCGGTATCCAACAAGGCCATTTACAAGGCGGGCGATGAGTATTATGTGTATGTTGTGGGCGAAAACAATATGCGTGAGGTCCAGTGGATTCAGATTGGCTTGGCCGGTAATGATGATACGGAGGTTGTTGAGGGACTTCAGGAAGGGGATAAGGTTATACTAAAATGAGAAGGAACAGGGAAAAAATCTTATCTGTATTGATGCTATTAACCCTTACATTTCAGTTGGCAGCCTGTGGCTCACAGGAGACTATAGGCGTCGGGGATGAGGATGTGGCACTGTTGGACCCGGTAGGCATGGCGTTAAATTATGATGTGGCTTCCTATCGAAATATTTATAATTATAAGGTGTACCCCACCTATATCTGTCCCGAAGTGGAAGAGTATTCCTTTGCAGAAACCCAGAATGTCAATACCATCGACACTCTGCCGGGCAGCGCAGTTTCGGTAGGGCAAGAGCTGATTTCCGGTGATACTACCGAAATAGATGAACAGATTGAGAAAAAGGAAGAGCAGATCAAAGAGGACGAAAAAAAATATCTGGAATCCAGGCAGGACATGCTGGAGCCACTGGCAAAATACAAGGCAGACACGGAGTACTGGGAGGAAGTGGTGAAACGGTTCGCTCAGTACAAGCCGGAGGAAGGCTCACCGGAGATGGCTAGCTGGGAAACGGAAAATTTTGGCTACGAAAAGAACCGTGCCACCAATGCAATCGCCAGAGATAAGGCTCAGGCAGCCCTGGATCAGCTGGATGAGCTGTATGAACTGGATCATAACCGTGCAAAGCAGGAGCTCAATGACCTGATTAAACAGAGAGCGCAGGCTGTGGTTTCCTCAACAACAGAGGGAGAGCTGGTGTCCTGTTGGATGGAAAGCGAAGAGTACTATTGGTATTCCAACAATACTGTGCAGAAAAATATTCCGGTAGCTGCTGTGGGTGACATGAGCAAGAAACAGCTAAAGTGCGAATACATCGGAAAGTACTTCGCCAACAGTGCCATTGATATCTATGCTTATATCAATGGCAAGCGCTATGAGGTGGAATACATTCCTATGGAGGACGAGGAATATAACCGTCTGACACAGGATAACGGAAAAGCCTACACCACCTTCTTACTCAAGGAGGATAGCCCGGAAATCAATGTGGGTGACTATGGCGTGATCGTATTGATGAAGAGTAAACGAGAGAACGTCCTTAGTGTGGACAGATCCTGCATCCATAAGGATGGAAACGGGGATTTCGTCTATGTGGTACAGGGTACGGAGACAATTTATACTCCGGTTAAGACAGGCTTGGCAGATAACAAATACATAGAGATTTTAGATGGCCTTAAGGAGGGAGATAAGGTTCAGTCCGAATCCCTTGCTACCCACTCGGAGGAAACGGTAAAAACCACCAAGGGCAGTGTCAACTATACCTACAAAGAAAACGGTTATATGTTCTATCCGAGCTATGAAATCATGAATTGCCCGGTAGAATACGGCAGCTGCTATTTTGTTAAGGCAGAGGTTTCCATGTATGAGAGAGTGGAAAAGGGTCAGACTCTGGCAACCATAAAGGTTGTAAGAGATGATATCGCGCTGCAGAGGGCGGAGAGCAGACTTAAGAGGTTGCAGGAGCGTCTCGCTGAATACAAGGCAGGTTTTCAGGATGACCCTGCCGGTCTCAAGGAAAAGAGTGCTGTAAAATATGTGGAAAATCAACAAGAACAGATTGACGAGCAGCAGAAGCTGATTGACAAGATTCTGGCGGATGCAAAGACCACGGAAATCAAATCCACCATTACGGGCATCGTCATTGGTACCTCTAACAATAAGGAGGATGATTTGCTCTATTACAAGCAGTGGATGTTCTCCATAGCGGATGAGACCAGCAATTATGTTAGGGTGGAAGATAAGAGCAATGTTTTAAATTATGGAAATCAGGTTCAGATCAGCTACAAGGACAATCAAGGTCATAGTAAGGTCACAGACGGAACGGTAGCTATGGTGAATGCCTATGCACTGACTCCTGACCTGACCAAGTTTAGGGAAAACAGTACGCTGATTAAGATCAATCCGGAAGCACTTAGCGATATGGCAGCCAGCACCAAGGGAAATGAGGGCTGGTGGAACCGAAGCAGGTTTACGGTTACGGCTACGGTGAGAAAGATGGATAATGTAGTATTGGTACCTAAAAACGCAGTCACTGTTCTGGTGGACCAGTGCTTTGTCAATGTGAAAAAGCCGGATGGAACAGTGGTTACTATGGGAATTGTAACAGGTGGCTCAGATTCAAACAATTACTGGGTAATTGAAGGCCTGACGGAAGGAATGGAAGTATGTTTAAAATAATGCTACAAAAGCTGGTTTCAAAAAAGTGGATGAACCTGTGTCTTCTGTTGGGTAGCGTTCTGCTTATCGCAACGGTAGTCAGCTTCCCACTGTATCAGGCTGCTGCCTATGACAGAATGTTGCAGGATGTATTTCGCAATTATCAGGCACAGGAAGGAGACTGGCCGGCCTATTTCGAAATGAATGCTGCCTCCCAGAAGGATAAGGGAGGAAAAACCATTACAAAGATGGAGAATATTTTGGGGAAGATTTCCGGAGATTTGGGAGTGACCCCCAAGATGCAGGTCTATTATTACAGCCTCACTCAGACCATGATGGCTTCCACTATGAATCGAAGTGATGTGGGCAATATCTCCGTTAGGTTAAGCTGCATGTCAGATCTGGATCAGCATGCCAAGATGCTTAGCGGTGATATGTACAGCGAGAGCGGTCTGAACGAAGAGGGTGAGATTGAAGTGGTAGTCAGCCAGGCCGGGTTGGTAAACCTGAAGGTGTTGGTTGGAGAGTCCTTTGAATTTACGGATTTGAAGAATGCTGAGGGTAAGAAAATCAGGCTGAAGGTGGTTGGCGTCTTTGATAAGGCTGATGCGGGGGATGTTTACTGGAGAGTGGACCCGGACCAGATGGATTTGATTCTGCTTATGCAGCCTGAGCTGTTTCGGGAAATGTTCACCGGTGACAATGCAGGGAAGTACACTATGAACTGCTCCTACTTCCCTATGTTTGAATACGAGGATATTACCGCCGCAAAGATGAACGGTATTCTGGAGAAGGTGAAATATGCGGTGGAGGAGGGGCCTTACAAAAGCACCATCCGTCAACCTGCCTTCCTGGATTTGATGGAAAACTATGCAAAGAAGCAGGGAAGGATTCAGGCTACTCTGGTGATTTTGCAGATCCCGGTTTTGATCATGCTGGGAGCCTTTCTCTTTATGATTTCCGGACAGATGTATGACATGGAGCGGAATGAGATTTCTGTTATCAAGAGCCGAGGCAGCTCCAGAGCACAGATTTTCAGATTATATTTGTATCAGAGCTTTTTCCTGACCTGTGTGGGAGGAGTCCTGGGAGTTCCTTTAGGGACCCTGTTTAGCCGAATCTTAGGTTCTTCCAGAAACTTCCTGGAGTTTGAGGCCACCAGCAACCTGCAGATTGTCTATACCAGGGAGGCTTTGTACTACACCTTGGGGGCAATGCTTGCCACCCTGTTGATTATGACCTTGCCTGCAATTAAGCACAGCAAAATCAGCATCGTCAACCTAAAGCAGCAGAAAGCCCTTAAGAAGAAGAGTTGGTGGGAGAAAATCTTCCTGGATATCATTCTTTTGGGAGTATCCGGCTACGGCTACTACAGCTTTTCAAAGAATACGGATAATCTGGCAGTCAATGTCTTAAAGGGAGAGCCCCTGGATCCCTTGTTATACATCAGCTCATCCCTGTTTATCATGGGCTTGGGACTATTGTTCCTCAGACTGCAGCCCTACCTGATTCAACTGGTTTATCTTTGCGGTAAGAAGTTCTGGAAGCCTGCAAGCTATGCTTCCTTTATGGAGAACCAGAAAAATGGTCGTAAGCAGCAGTTTATCATGCTGTTTCTGATTATGACCATCTCACTTGGTATGTATCACGCTACAGTGGCTCGTACAATTCTTCAAAATGCCGTTGACAATGTAGAATATCTGGACGGTGCGGATGTAATCTTGAAGGAGGTTTGGTCAGATAACAGCTCCGCCTCCAGCGAATCCGGGGACAGCGCCTTCCGCTATTTTGAACCGGATGTGACGAAATACAATACCATGGACTTTGCCCAGGGCTATGCCAAGGTAATCTATGATACCAATGCTTATATTGCCAAGAGTGGTAATTCCAGACAGACCATAACCCTTATGGGAATTCATACCAAGGAGTTTGGTACCAATACCAGCATGCCTGCCGGCTTAAATGAAAAGTCTTATCATGAATACCTAAACGAGCTGGCTGTGGAGGAAAAGGGAATACTGGTTTCAGAGAATTTCAAGACCAAGCTTGGTTATAAGATAGGAGATACCGTAGAGTATAAGGATAATAAGGACAATAAGGCTTCCGGCGTGATTGTTGACTTTGTCTCCTACTGGCCGGGATATTCCCCTACGCATACAGTAATCAACCCGGACGGCGAACCGGAGACAACAGATGAGTATTTATTGATTGCACATTATAACGCGCTTCGTCAGACCTGGGGTGTCACCCCTTATGAGATCTGGATTAGCATGAAGGACGGCTACTCTGCTCAGGATGTTTACCAATGGGTGGAAGAGAATAATCTGCACCTCACGAAGTATGTGAACAAGGCGACAGATATGGAGGATACCATGTCGGATCCTCTGCTACAGGGTACCAACGGTGTGCTGACCATGGGATTTATTGTGACCCTTCTTTTGTGTGCTGTGGGTTACCTGATTTACTGGGTAATGTCTATCAAGTCCAGAGAAATGATATTCGGTGTGCTCCGTGCCTGTGGTATGCACAAGGGAGAGCTGTTCCATATGCTTATGAATGAGCAGCTGTTCTCCGGTATCCTGTCAATCCTTGCAGGGATTGGAATTGGTAAGCTGACCTCCTGGCTGTTTGTGCCTATGCTGCAGATGGCGTATGCGGCTGCAAATCAGGTCATTCCTATGCGACTGATTACCAATCCCAGTGATATGATTCGTCTGTATATTGTGATTGCCGGTGTTGTGGTTGTTTGCCTTGCAGTGCTGATTATTTTAATCTTCAAGATGAATGTAGCAAAAGCATTGAAGTTAGGGGAAGAATAATGGAAGAGAAGAAATATGCAATAGAAGTAAACCATATCGATCGTATTTTCCCAATACCGGGAGGAGAATTCCAGGCATTAAAGGACATCAATGCGAAGGTGGAGGCCGGAACACTGACAATCCTAAAGGGGCGTTCCGGTTCGGGAAAGACGACCTTGATGAATATTATCGGTGCACTGGATAATCCCACCAACGGCTCTGTTTGCTTAGATGGGGTTGAGCTTGGGAAGCTGTCTGACAAGGAGAAGGAAAAGCTCAGAAGAAAGCAGCTGGGCTTTGTCTTCCAGGCAGTATCCCTGATTCCCACCATGAATGCCTTCCAGAATGTGGAGTTTTCCATGCGTCTGGCTGGTATTAAGGCAGGGAAGGAGAGAGACCGACGAGTAGAAGAGTGTCTAAACCTGGTGGGACTGGGAAAGCGTATGCATCACATGCCTGCGGAAATGTCCGGTGGTGAGCAGCAGAGAGTGGCAATTGCAAGGGCAATAGCCCATTCTCCTAAGCTGATTTTGGCGGATGAGCCTACAGCTGAGCTGGACAGTGCTATGGCAGCCCAGGTCACAAAGCTTTTCCAGGAGATGACTCGCAAAGAAAATATTACAATCCTCATGACAACCCACGATGTGGGACTGATGGATGCCGGGGATATGATAATTGAGCTGGAAAACGGACAGCGAATCGGTTAATCGGGAGTGGAATGAGGACATAAGTTTTCGTATTCGCGGAAAGGAAAGAGAAGATGCCGGAAACAATGATTAAGGCGGATGGCCTGGTAAAAATATACAAGACGAAGCAGACAGAGGTGCTTGCTCTTCAGGGCTTGGACCTGATAGTAGAAGAGGGGGAGCTGACAGCCATCATTGGCAACAGTGGTAGCGGTAAGTCTACCTTCCTCAACATGATTGGCGGTTTGGATAAGCCAAGTGCCGGCTCCCTGGTGGTGGGAGGCAAAAACCTGTTTACCATGTCGGAGAAGGAGCTGGTTGGATACAAGCGTGACACCGTAGGCTTTGTGTGGCAGAATAATGGACGTAATTTGCTTCCCTATCTTTCTGCCATTGAAAATGTAATGCTCCCTATGTGTCTGACAGATACCAAAAAGCGCCGTGATAAGGCCACCCAGCTGTTGGAAATGGTAGGAATGGGGGCGAAGAAGCACAGTCGACTGAATATGCTGTCCGGTGGTGAACAGCAAAGAATCGCAATCGCCATTGCGCTTGCCAATTCTCCCAAGCTGCTGTTGGCTGATGAGCCCACCGGTAGTGTGGATATGAGGACGGCTAACTACATCTTTGATGTGTTCACCGAACTGAACAAGCAGGGGCAAACAATTCTCATTGTTACTCACGACGTGGCTTTGTCGAAAAAGGTAAAACGAGTAGTGGCTATCCGAGACGGCAAAATCAGTAGTGAGCGTGTGCTGAAGGAGGCCTACGCAGACCGTTTGCAGGAGACCAATATCGACTGGCGACAGGAGGATACACAGGAGGAATATGCCATCGTGGACCGTGTTGGCCGTGTACAGATTCCTTCCGAGCTGCTAGAGCAGCTGCATTTGGACAGCAATAAGGTTTCCGTTTCTATTCATGACGGAAAGATCACCATAAGTAATCCCAACGGGGATGTAAAATAGTGGAGAAGTAAGATATGAAAAAGAAGTTGTTAATGAGCCTGCTATGCGTCAGTCTGGCTCTGGGAATGATGGCCTGCGGACAGGAGCCTGGGCAGGGAGAAAGTGTTACAGAGGTTTCTGAGGAAGAGACTGCTGGGAAAGCTGAGGAAACAGAAACCACAGATTCAGGGGCTGAGGAATCCGCTTCAGAGAGCGAGGCAGAGGAGGCCAAGGCTGTTCCGATTTTGAAGGATGCAGTGATGGAAAAGGTAGGCTGCAGAATCGGATGTGCAGCTACTGCATCAGAATTGCAGGACCCCAAGGTATGGGAGATTATCACAACGCATTTTAATGCCATCACCTTTGGAAATGAGTTAAAGCCGGACTGTCTGTTTGACTACAGCAACGGTCGTGTTCCCGGGATTGAGGAAGCGGAGCTAAACGGCGAAATTATCCAGGTTCCTAAGATTGGCTATAGCCGTGTGACAAAGATGCTGGATAAGGTTCTGGAATGGAATGAACAGAATCCGGACAATCAGATTAAGGTCAGAGGTCATGTGCTGGTATGGCATGCCCAGACACCGGAGTGGTTCTTCCATGAGGATTACGATAAGACCAAGGATTATGTAGACAAGGAAACTATGGACAAGCGTCTGGAATGGTATATCAAGACCGTGCTTACACACTTCACTGGCCCGGACAGCAAATATAAGGATATGTTCTATGGTTGGGATGTGGTAAACGAGGCAGTCAGTGATGGCGGCGGAATCCGTACAGACCACGAAAATCCAAGCGAAAGTCTGAGCCAGGATACCCACGGTAGCAATTCCAGCTGGTACCATATTTACCAGAGTGACGAGTATATCATCAATGCCTTTAAGTATGCCAACAAGTACGCGCCTGCTGATTTGGAGCTGTACTACAATGACTATAATGAATGTACACTTCCTAAGATGTATTCCATCGCTGAGTTGTTGACAAAGATTAAGGAAAATGAGGGCGAACCAGGTGTTGGTACCCGTATCAGCGGTATGGGAATGCAGGGACATTACGATATGAGCAATCCCGGTATGGATCGTATCGAATTGGCTGCTACTACCTATGGCAAGATTGTAGGAAATGTGCAGCTCACAGAGCTGGATTTAAAGGCCAGAGATTCCTATGACGGAAGCGAAGAGTCCAAGAAGGAAGAATATGAAAAGCAGGCTTCCAGATACCGTATCATTTATCTGATGATGGAAAATACGGGGAAAAAGGAAGGAATCAACCTAACCGGTATTACCTTCTGGGGAACTGTTGACCATTATTCCTGGCTTCAGAGCCGTTCCAATGTAGGCGGTGGAAGCACCACGGGCTTGAAGCAGTGTCCGCTTTTATTTGATGAGAACTATGAGCCGAAGCCTTGCTTTTACGTATTTGCGGAGAATAAGAAATAATTCCTGTTTTCCGCGAAAGCAGCTTTGGGTTTACTATAATAATTTGGACGAGTGACCATGAAGAAAGAAAAGACTATTGGTTTCATATTGCTTTGCACCCTTGCCTGTATGATGGGATGCGGGACTCCCGAAATGGAGCCCACTGACTCGGTTGTGACAGAAAGTGAGGAGACGCAAAGTCAGGGAGAGGAGATAGAAGAGATGAATTATGCTGCACTTTTTGAGGGCATGAGATATGCAGAGTCCTACAAAGGAATGTTGGACACGAACCCAATCATGACACAGCGTTTTGGGGCTGACCCCTATGCCATGGTGTATGGAGATACCGTGTATTTCTATATGACGGCAGATGCTTTTGAATATGACGCGAAGGGAGAAGTAGTGGAAAACACCTACGGAAAGATCCGCTCCCTGAATGTAGTATCTACCAAGGATATGGTGAATTTCACAGACCATGGCAGCATCAAGGTTGCCGGTAAGGATGGGATAGCCAAGTGGGCTCACAATTCCTGGGCACCGGCTGCCTGCTGGAAGAACATTGATGGAAAAGACCAGTTCTTTTTATATTTTGCAGACAATGGCGGTGGAATCGGAGTGTTAGTGGGGGACAGCCCCATTGGCCCCTTCAGAGATCCCCTTGGAAAGGGCTTGATCACCAGAAGTGTACCGAACTGTGATACCGTACTGTGGCTATTTGACCCCGCAGTTTTGGTCGACGATGATAACCGTGCCTATATCTACTTTGGCGGTGGCGTGCCGGAAGGCAAGATATCTGCTCCGGGCACAGGAAGAGTGGCAGAGCTGGGGGACGATATGATCAGCCTCAAGGGAGAGCCTGTTGCAATCGACATCCCTTATCTCTTTGAGGACTCCGGTATTCATAAATACAACAATAAATATTACTATACCTATTGTACAAACTGGCAGGTAGACCAGGCCGGTACAGACAAGTACGGCTTCCATAATGCAGAGATAGCCTGCCTGGAAAGCGATTCCCCTATGGGACCCTTTACCTACAAGGAAACCATCTTAAAGAATCCCGGAACCTTCTGTGGTTTATACGGCAACAATCATCATTGTGTGTTCTCGTTTAAAGACCAGTGGTACATCACTTATCACTCCAGAATTCTGGAAAAGAAGATGGGAATCGAGCACGGCTATCGTTGTACTAATATTGACGCCTTTGAGATGCAGGAGGATGGCTCCATCGGTACCATTATGCAGACCTCAAACGGCAGAAAGCAGATTACAAATCTGTCTGCAAAAGAGGAGACAAACGCTACCACAGTTGCTATGATGGCTGGATTGGAAACCGCTCACGTAGATGTGGAGCATGAAGATTTTATGGTGCTTAGCGGTATTGACACCGGTGACTATGTGAGAGTTCAGGGTGTGGACTTTGGCACCGGAGTGACGAAGATCAAGATGTGGATTTGCCCTAAGGAGGGTGTGGAAAAAGATTCTGTCATTCAGATTAAAGTGGATAAGCTCTTCAACGAAGCAAACGGCTATCTTCCTGTGAAGGATATCAATTCTACCGGAGAAGAAAGAGACGGCTTCACTGAGTTTGCAGCTACCTTAGACACACCTATTGAGGGAATCCATGATCTCTTCTTTATCTTCTCCGGAAAAGGGTATGAAATCAAGAGCTGGTGCTTTGAATAAAGACTGCTTCGGGTGATTCCGGTGGTCCTGGGG
>CAMAHO010000021.1 GCA_945834545.1 uncultured Lachnospiraceae bacterium
TAAACATAACCGTAGAAAAAAGGAAATGCTTACGGTTAAGAATCCAAAATGACAAAATGGAACCGTAGAGTAAAGGGAAATCCTACGGTTAGAAACCCCAAAAGGCAAAAACTAACCGTAGAGCAAAGGGAAATCCTACGGTTAGGAATTCCAAAAGGCAAAAAGGAACCGTAGAGCAGAGGAAATAACTAGGGATAGAAAATCCAAATGACTAATTATAACCGTAGCACCAATGAAAAAGTATTTCGAATAAGCCATTATGCATATAATTTTGCAATTATGTATAGTATAAAACCTATATGAAGTATAAAACATATATATTTTACATATAATCCAGATTATGGTATATTAGCTTTCGGTTGAGAAACAAACATTATTCTTAATTTCTAGCGCGCATTTTGTAACAACAAACGGGCCGCACGGAAGAGAGCTAAAAGTCGCATGGAAGAGAACTAAAAGTGACAAGGAAAACTGTTGCAGGACGACAAGAAAGAGTTCTGTAGGACACAATGAAGCGTGCAATATTTAAAAAGTAGGCAACAATGAAGTACACAATAATTATAATGTGTGCAGCACAATGAGGCGCGCAATAGTTATGAAGTGCGCAACACAATGAAGTGTGCAATAAAATCGACGAAGGGAAAGAAAAAGATGAAGAAGGATTATAGTAAGCTTGGTACATTGTTTCGGTCTATGTTTATGCTTAGTGCTTGTACATTCGGAGGGGGATTCGTCATTGTATCCCTGATGAAAAAGAAGTTTGTGGAGGAGCTTAAGTGGCTGGATGAGGATGAGATGTTGGATGTGACGGCAATCACACAGTCCGCACCGGGCCCGCTACCGGTCAATGCTTCTGTGATTATCGGTTATCGGATTGCAGGGGTTATCGGTTCCCTGACAGCTATTTTGGGAACCATTCTCCCGCCTATGATTATTATCTCTGTAATATCCCTGTTTTATGAGCAATTTCGTACCAACCCATATATCGCAGTGGCTTTACAGGTGATGAGAGCGGGTGTGGCAGCTGTTATCTTTGATGTGGTAATCAATCTTGCCAAAAATGTGGTAAAGACTAGAAGAATTTTGTATATTGCAATGATGATCATTGCCTTTATATCCACTTACCTGCTTCGTGTCAGTGCAATGATTATTATCTTTACCTGTCTGGGCATAGGACTGCTTGATTTAGCAATCACATTGATGAAGAAGAAAAAGGAGGCGGCATAAGATGCTTTTACTGAAATTGTTTTTTGCGTTTATTCAGGTAGGAATGTTTAGTGTAGGCGGAGGTTATGCAGCAATTCCTTTGATTCAGGAACAGATTGTAAATATTTACGGACTCATGACTATGGAGGAATTCACAGACCTAATCACAGTTGCGGAGATGACTCCGGGACCGATTTCCATCAATTCGGCAACCTTTGTAGGAATGCGTCTGGCGGGGATTCCGGGTGTACTATTATGTTCCATTGGATGCATTATTCCCTCCTTTATTATCTGTCTGACTTTGGCACATTTTTATTATAAATATCGTACTGTAAGCGGCGTTCAGGTGGTATTAGGATCCCTAAGACCTGCTGTTGTGGCTCTGATTGGTTCGGCGGGAGCTTCCATTTTGGTGCTTGGCTTGTTCCAAACCAGCATCATGAATGTTGTATTCAGTGAGATTCGGTATGTGGAACTGGTGATTTTTGTGGTTGCGCTGATTATCTTGCGGAAATTTAAAGCCAGTGCCATCTCTATCATCTTGGGCAGTGGAGTGATAGGAACCATTATTTATGCTATAATGGGAGCTATCTAGAGCAGAGAACGGAATGGGGAGAATGAGCTATCTAGAGCAGAAACAGAACGGGTAGAATGAGCTTTCCAGAGCAGAGAAAGGAATAGGTAGGATATGACAATCCGGCATATCAGAATGTTTGTAACAGTAGCAGACCAAGAGGGCATGAGTGCCGCTGCCAAGGAGCTGCATGTTTCCCAACCAACAGTGAGTCAGGCCATAGCGGAGTTGGAGAAATACTATGGAGTGAAGCTCTTTGAGAGACTATCCCAGAGACTATATATCACGAAGGAAGGGGAGCTTATGCTCTCTTTTTCTCGTCATATTTTGGATTCCTTTGACCGTATGGAAGAAGCCATGGATTTGACGGCGGAGAAACCGGTGCTGAAGCTTGGGTGCAGTGTCACGGTGGGAACCTGCCTGATTCACGATATTTTAGATAAGGTAAAAGAGAAAATGCCTAATCTGCAGGTTCTGGTGACTGTGACCAATTCTTCCGATATCGAGCAGGCGATCTTGACCAACGAGGTAGATTTGGGAATTGTGGAGGGAATCATCAAGTCAGAGGAGCTGCTCACCACTCCAATCTGTGAAGATGAGCTGGTATTGGTGTGTGGCAAAGAGCATCCTCTGGCGAAAGCGGGGAAGGTAACTGCCTCTATGCTGCAGGGGCAGAATTATGTCAGCCGTGAGAGCGGAAGTGCAGAGAGAAACCAGATGGAAAAGAAACTGGAAGAACAGGGAATACAATTTGTGAGAAGCTTTTGCAGTACCAACACAGAGGCAATCAAGAATGCAGTGATACGAGGAAGAGGCATAGCAGTGCTCTCTAGGCGAATGGTTGAAAAGGAGCTTGCCACAGGAGACATCGTGGTATTATCTCTGGATGGGGTGAGAGCCACCAGAAATATCAATCTGGTTATCCACAAAAACAAGTATATTTCCAAAGGAATTAAATTGTTTCAGGAGCTTGTTTGGAATTAAAGCAATGTGTGTGGAGGGGACAGAGGGGACAGGTCCATATGACCCCAAAGACCTCGGGGGTCATATGGACCTGTCCCCTCTGTCCCTAGCCGGTGCAATACCCGTTAGTTCAAATGGAAGGCTGAACTGTTACCGACGGAGAAGAGCATGACAGAAATAAGGTTGCCTTTAGGTAGAAATAATGGTAGAATGAGGAATAGTTTTACAGATGGGAGATTACTTATGAGTAAGATTATTTTGACAGGCGACAGACCGACAGGTAGACTTCATATCGGCCATTACGTAGGTTCTCTGAGGAGAAGAGTAGAGTTACAGAACTCAGGCGAATATGACAAGACATTTATCATGATTGCAGATGCCCAGGCATTGACAGATAATATTGAGAATCCGGAGAAGGTTAGACAGAACATTATTGAGGTGGCTTTGGACTATATGTCCGCAGGACTAGACCCTGCGAAGTCAACCTTGTTTATCCAGTCTCAGGTTCCTGAACTGACAGAGCTTACTTTTTATTATATGGATTTAGTGACAGTTGCAAGACTGGAGAGAAATCCTACTGTCAAGACTGAAATTGGAATGAGAGGCTTTGGTGCAAGTATTCCTGTGGGCTTTTATACTTATCCCATCAGTCAGGCGGCTGATATTACTGCTTTTAAGGCAACTACCGTTCCGGTTGGAGTTGATCAGCTTCCTATGATTGAGCAGACCAGAGAAATTGTACGCAAGTTTAATTCCGTATATGCCCCTGTGCTGGTAGAGCCTGAAGCATTGGTTCCAGAGACCGAAGCAGCAAAGAGACTTCCCGGTATTGACGGTAAGGAAAAGATGAGTAAATCTCTCGGTAACTGTATTTACTTGTCTGAAACCGCAGACGAGGTGAAAGACAAGATAATGAAAAAGATGTTTACAGACCCTACCCATTTGCAGGTTACTGACCCGGGCCACGTGGAAGGAAATATGGTATTCACCTATTTGGATGCGTTCTGTAAGGATGAGCATTTTGAAAGGTATTTACCCGAGTATGCAAATCTTCAGGAATTAAAGGATCACTATACCAGAGGTGGCTTGGGCGATGTGAAGACCAAGAAGTTCTTGAATTCTATTTTACAGGAAACTCTGGATCCTATTCGAGCAAGGAGAAAGGAATTAGAGAAGGATATTCCTTATGTATATGAAGTCCTGAGAAAGGGCAGTGAGGCAGCCAGGGAGGTGGCAGCGCAGACTTTGAGCGAAGTGAAGAGCGCTATGAAGATTAATTATTTTGAGGATGCGGAGCTGATTCGTATGCAAAGTGAAAAATATAAACCGGCAGAATAAGGCACGGTGTGTTTTATTAGTGAGGCAGTCACAGAAAAGTGGCTGCCTCCTCTTTTACTGTGCTTGCGTGGAGGCTATGATGTGGAAAGTACGGGCTTCTCGTTGAATTCAGCAGCAGACGCAAAAGCGCTAAAGTGAGGGTGTAAAAGAAAATTGCCGGAAAGATTGAAATCAGTAGCATCTAAGAAAAATCAAGAAGTCAAGTGTAAAAGAAAAGAGGAGAAGAAGCTAAAATCAGTAGCAGTCGCAATAGTTTTCAAGTGAGGGCGTAAAAGAAAACTGATAGAAAGAGGAAAATCAGTAGCAACTAAGTAAAATCAAGAAGTTAGGTGCAAAAGAAAATGGTGAAAGAAGCCAAAATCAGTAGCAAAAAGAAATCAAGCGCAAGGAGACCAAGAGCCGAAGAATAACCAAGGACAGAGAGCCCGAAAACAGAGAGCCCGAAAACAATGAGCCCAAGAACCTAGGCTAAAAATCCAACAACATAGAAACCCAAAATAAAGGAATAGATATCCGGAAATATATAAATACTATCTGTGTGCTGTACAGAGAAGAATCAAAACGACTATAAACTTACAGGCATAAACACAAATAATTCAAATAAGTGAGGTAAATCTATGGCAAAGCATGTAGGAAAGGCCAGTGTTACATTGGATTCGGATATCTATATTATCGGGAGTGCGTCCGTGGCAGGAACGAAAGAGGGAGAAGGACCTTTGGGACATAAAATTGATGTGGTAGGAGAGGACGATTGGTTTGGAGGACAAACCTGGGAGGAGGCAGAGAGCAATCTTCAAAAGAAGGCAGCCGGGCTGGCCTTAGTGGATGCGGGGCTGAAGAATAAGGATATGGATTTCATCCTGGCAGGAGACTTGTTGGGGCAGTCTATTGCCACGACCTTCGGTATGGAGAATCTGGACATTCCATTACTTGGAGTGTATGGAGCTTGTTCCACCTGTGGGGAGGCTCTGGCATTGGGAAGTATGTTGATTGATGGGGGAAGTGCAAGGCAGGTTTTGTGCATCACCTCAAGCCATTTTGCCAGTGCAGAGAAGGAATTTCGATATCCCCTGGAATACGGAAATCAACGGCCGGTGTCAGCCACCTGGACTGTGACAGGGGCCGGTGGCTTTGTGTTAGGGAATGTGAAGGGCAAGAGGGCTAAGGCAAAGATTACAGGTCTGACGGTAGGTAAGGTAGTGGATTACGGATTAAAGGAATCTATGAACATGGGAGCTTGTATGGCGCCTGCAGCGGCAGATACCTTATGCAGTCATTTTAATGATATGGGAACTAAGCCCTCTGACTATGACCGCATCATCACAGGTGATTTAGGCTTGGTGGGGCAGAAAATACTTCTGGACTTGATGAAGGACAAGGGTTATGACATTGAGAATCAGCACATGGACTGTGGAATAGAAATTTTTCACAACGAAGAGCAAGGCACAGGAAGCGGGGGCAGCGGATGTGGATGTGCCAGTGTGGTTCTGTCCTCCTATATCTTGGAAGAGATGATGCAGGGAAACTGGAAGAAAATACTGTTTCTTCCCACGGGGGCACTGTTGAGCAAAACAAGCTTCCAGGAAGGAAAAAGTGTCCCGGCAATCAGTCATCTTCTGGTCTTAGAGAGTATTCGATGATATACGGTAGGCTAGGTGGACCATAGGGACGGTAAAATCCGGCTTTTTTGTGGACCATGGGGACACAAAAAAAGCCAGATTTTACCGTCCCCATAGTCCACAAAAAAAAACCAGATTTTACCGTCCCCATGGTCCACAAAAAAAAGCCGGATTTTACCGTCCCCGTGGCACACTCCCTGGTTCTTTTACAAAACCTTAATAAATTCTTATTCCTTTCTCTTTTCTTACCTATTTTTATGGTGTATAATGAAAGGAAATTGCGCAAGGAGGCGAAAGCACTGTGAGAGTTATGGAGTTTAAAATGGAGCGACCGGGGTTGTTGAAAGCCGGAGATCATATTACCGTAACGGAGGGCGTTCTTCCCAGTAATTACTACTACACGATAGACCCGTCTCTCGCAATGTCACCCAATATTCCCTTCCGGGACAGGCTTTTGTCCAGAGAAGGGGAGGTACTTGAGGTGGTGGAAAATGCGAGAGGCTTTTATGTGAAAGCACAATTTGATGAAGAGGAGAAATAGAAAATGAAAGTAATCAGTACGAACAATGCACCGGCGGCCATTGGACCTTATTCTCAGGGTATCATTTCAGGAGGCTTATTCTTTGCATCCGGACAAATTGCAATCAATCCTGCCACAGGAGAAATTGAGGGAGAGGATATCGTCTCCCAGACCACTCAGGTGATGAAAAACATCGGAGCTTTATTGGAAGCTGCCGGCACAGATTATACAAGGGTTGTAAAGACCAGCTGCTTTTTGGCAAATATGGAGGATTTCGCAACTTTTAATGAGATTTATGCAAGCTACTTTACAGGGAAGCCGGCCAGAAGCTGTGTGGCCGTCAAAACTCTGCCCAAGAATGTCCTCTGCGAAGTAGAAGTCATAGCGGAGGTTTAGTTCCGTGATGAAAAATATCGTTCTCATCGGTATGCCGGGAGCAGGAAAAAGCACAATAGGAGTGGTGCTGGCAAAGAAGCTGGGGCTGCGTTTTTTGGACAGCGATCTGGTAATTCAGGATAGATGCGGGATGCTTCTTCATGAGATTATGGAGAAGAAAGGATTAGAAGGTTTCAAGGAGATAGAGGATCAGGTCAATGCCTCTTTGGACGTGACAAATTGTGTCATTGCCACAGGTGGTAGTGCGGTCTATGGGAAAAATGCTATGACGCATTTGAAAGAAATCGGCACCGTTGTGTACCTGAAGCTTTCCTATGAGGAAATCAGTAACCGCTTGGGTGACTTGCACGAGAGAGGGGTTGCCCTGAAACCCGGGCAGAGTCTGCTTAGCCTGTACAACGAGCGTATTCCTCTGTATGAAGAATATGCAGATATCGTGGTGGACTGCGACGGTCTCATGCTGAGGGAGTCTGTGGAGTACATAGTAAGGCAGCTGAAAAGCTAGGGTATATTGTAGGAAGACCTTTTAAACCAGCTTCACGGGTATAGAAAAATCCATTTCTGAACATACTATGAAAAATAGTAAAATCCCGAAAGGAAGGGAAAGAAAATGGATTATGTGGTAGCATTCTTGGTTGGTGGTTTGATTTGTGCTTTGGTGCAGATTTTGTTGGAAAAGACAAAGCTGATGCCGGGGCGGATTATGGTTTTATTGGTGGTAACAGGTGCCTTTTTAAGCTTTATCGGTGTGTATGATACTATGTTAGAGCTTTTTAAGGCTGGTGTCAGTGTGCCACTTTTGGGGTTTGGGCATGTGCTCATGGATGGAGTGAAGAAGGCTGTGGACGAGGAGGGCTTTTTAGGCCTGTTCACAGGAGGCTTCAAATCCGGTGCGGTAGGATGTAGTGCAGCTTTGATTTTTGGTTATCTGGCCAGCCTCATCTTTAAACCAAAAATGAGAAAGAAATGACATTACAAATAGAACAAAGGAGAAACACAGTCTTGGAGATACAGGAAAAAACTGGAGGAAGAAACATGGCAATTCTATGGGCCGGTATCACTGGCCTGTTAGTGTATTTGGAACTGATCTATCATTTTAGCAGCTTTGGAATGGTGGGGTTTAATTTCCCCTTGCAGCTGATGCTTCTGTTGGCAGTGTCCGGCTTGGTAACCTTACTGATTGGGTCTGTCAGAGGAATAGCACAGAAGATTTTATTGCATCTATTTATGTGGCTTTCCATTGTGTGGACAGGAGCCCAGGAGATTTATTTCCACATCTTTAAGCAGCCTCTGCAGATAGAAGCAGCTGTCACCGGTGCCGGGGATGCATTGACAAATTACTATAAGGAAGCGTTGCTTGGCTTTTTGCAGGTGTCGCCTTTCTTGTTGCTTATGGTGTTGCCGGGCATTGTTGCTACGGTACTATTGGCAAAGAAAATCTGGGTTTTGCCGGTTGTTAGAAAGGGTGAATTGTATCAGACCATAGCACTGGCGGTAGCCAGCTTAGTTGGCTGTGTGGCTGTTTTGTTCTGCCAAAAGATTTTACAGGACCAGGATTACGAGGCTCTTGTTGAATTCTGTGATCCTATGACCGTAGTGGAACGAGTGGGCGTGCTTCCTATGACAGGGAGAAATGTGGTTTTCCTTGTGGAGGGGGTTCTGGGCACCCAGTTAAGCAACCCGGATCATTCCATAGACTTGGTGACAGACTATGATCCCAACGCATCCTTAGGTAAGGAGGATAAGGAATCCACAGGAGCAGAAACAGAGCAGGGACAGGAGGGGGCTTCCGAAGAGAATCTTCCGGAGGAGCCGGAAGAGCCGGAGGAGCCGATTTTCGTGCCCACTCCCCATGCCTATGAGTTCGATTCGGAGAAGCTCTATGCCCTGGCTGATAATAAAAAGAAAACTTGGATGGCAGACTATTTTACCACCAGAGAGCCGGATATGACCAATGAATATACAGGGTACCTGGAGGGGTATAATGTCATCTTTCTGACAGCAGAGGGCTTTTCACCTTATGCGGTCAGCGAAGAACTGACACCCACGCTTTACCGTCTGATTCATAACGGCTATTATTTTGAAAATTACTATGTACCGCTCTGGCAGACCAGTACCAGTGACGGGGAGTATATCAACTGCACCGGCTTAATCCCGGACGGACAGTTCAGTATGAGAAAGAGTTCCGTAAATGATATGAGCTATACCCTGCCGGGATATTTTGCCCCCAAGGGAGCACTTTGCACTGCGTATCATAATAACAGCCTGTCCTATTATGACCGGTATCTGTCTCATAACAATCTGGGTTATTTCTTTAAGGCCTGCAGACCGGGAAGTCTGGATGAAAATGAGTGGGCAGATTATCTGTTTGAAATGGAAGGGGCTGGTCAATGGCCGGCTTCCGACTACAATATGATGGTTGCAACCATGGATGAGTATGTGGATGAGGAGTATTTCTTGACCTACTATATGACGGTTTCCGGTCACATGAACTACAACTTTGCAGGAAACAAACAGTCCTCCAGAAATAAGGATGCTGTAGCGGATTTGGATATGTCAGAGAACGCCCGAGCCTACAAGGCCTGCCATGTAGAACTGGAAAAGGCTATGGCTTATATGCTGGAAAGACTGGAACAAGCCGGAAAGCTGAACAACACTCTGATCGTACTAAGTGCCGACCACTATCCATATGCCATGACAGATGAAGAGCTGGAGGAGCTGGCAGGCAAGGATGTCAATTATGCCAAGGATAAGTTTAGAAACAATCTGATTCTGTGGACACCAAAGTTTGAGGAAGAGCCAAGGGTCATCAGTAAGGCCTGCGGTTCCATGGATGTGCTACCTACGGTTTTGAATCTTCTTGGTTTTGAGTATGACTCCAGATTATATGCCGGAAAGGATATCTTTTCAGAGAATGAGGGATTAGTCATTTTTAACGACAGAAGCTTTGTAACCGACCGCGTGGTATATAAGAGGAAAGAAAAGGAAATTATCTGGATTACAGATGAAAACGGGGTGGCGCTTGTGCCCGAGGAGGAGCAGGAGGCCTATCTGGAGTATTACAAAAATGAGGTGAAGGCAAGATACACCTTCAGTGCCTATATGCTGGAGGAGGATTATTTCAGCATCATCAGGCAATGCGTTGTAAATCCCATTCCCGAGATGCCGGCTGAGAAACGGATGCCTAAAAAGATTGTCAGGGAAGAGACGCAGCCTGAGGAGAGTCAGAGCATGGAGAATCAGCCCGAGGAGAGTCAGAGCACGGAAATGCAAGAGGAGTCGTCGCAAGACACGCAGAGTCAGCCCGGTTCTGAGCAGGATAGTTCAACCTAGAGGAAATCTCTTGGACAGATAAGACATGGGATGCAACCGTGCTTTCGCTGGAATGTTCGTAACCGGTACGCAATTCGATATGGGTATATAGAATTTATAAGATTTCATAAGGAATCTGACACTGGGAGAGGTATTTAGCTAATTCCCTGTCCCAGACTACATCGGCAGTCTTATCCATGACAAAGGTATGATAGGAGGTGCCGGTGGTGATGGTTGCCTTGGAGCCATCGTACTTAATCGTCATTTCCAACGCTTTCAGAGGGGAGTCCTTTTTAAAAAGGGACTCTCTTTTTAGTAGTTCTTCCTGTTTCTCAGGCTTAAGTTGCAGGACTATCTTAAAGAAAAGAGGGGTGTATTTTCCTTTTATCAGTTGGAAACAGATGCCCTTTGCATCATTCCAGGGCATCAGGCTGTATGGGATATTCTCTGCCGTACGCTCCGATAGGGGATAAAACTCAGGCTTGATATGGCCATCTATGGTAAAAAGAGTGGCAGTCTGAATGCTGGCCTCCTCAAGCAGAAAGATATCAAACACTTGAGAAGTCAAAAGCTTTGACATAAAGGTTTTCATGGAGGTTATTTGGAGAGATAACATGCAAGCTTACTCCTTTTCAATCGATGGCGGTATTGCAGATTTTCTGTTAACAAAACTTTGGTAAAGGTCAGACCGGTTATATGGGCGGTATTAATCACCAGGTGCTTGTGAACGACAAAGAAATCCTTGCGATTTTCAAAGTGACTATAATAAAAACTATCCATATTGGAAAGAAAGGTATAGGTTCTGTTTTCCGTAGCATGCAAGACGATATCGCTCCCCTTGGCCTCAAAAGCAATGATTTCGCTGTCCAACAGGTACACCGTTCCCTCGGTAAGACGGATTTCAACAGGTTGAGGAAGAGAAAGGCGAATTTTCTGTACTTCCGACAAGATTTCCTTCAGCTCACCGGACTTGATGGGCTTGTCTAAATAAAGCAAATTATCCGGTAGAGCCTGTATGCGGTAATTGGTTTTGGAGCAGCACAAAACAACGGGAGCATTTACTCCCTGCTGCTCTAAGGAGGATAAAATGTCCTTTACGGACAAATCCTTGGGGTTATTCATATCCAGGAAAAAGACATCATACTGCCTTGGATTTTCCAACAGAGCATCAGCACTGCCGAAGGAATCCACAAAGCCATAACCTTGTTTTGAAAGCAGACGTTCCAACTGTTTGCGGTCTGCTACATTGTCGTCACAGATAGCAATATGCATAGTCCCTCCTTGGTATTTAGGGGATATAGATGAATTTGCCGGACTTCACTTTCTATCTTTATCCGCGATTGTACCATCCAAAGATTCCAAATGTAGTCCGCTACATCTTGGTAGTTTGGATGGCACACTCACGAAAAAATGTTGCACAAAAAGTCCAATGAAAATAAGAACTGCTCTATTTAGAACAAGTCAATACCCTGCTCCTGCATCTTCATAGCTCGAACCTTAGAAGAAAGACCGAACAGATTGATGAAGCCTTCTGCATCATGGTGGTCGTATAAGTCACCAGTGGTGAAGGATGCAATGCTCTCGTTGTAGAGAGAGTAAGGAGAGGTGGTACCTGCCTTAATGATGTTGCCCTTGTAAAGCTTGAATTTCACCTCGCCGGTGACATATTTCTGGGTTTCCTCGATGAAAGCCTGCTCAGCCTGACGAAGAGGAGTGAACCATTTTCCTTCGTAAACAAGGCTTGCGAAACGGGCACCCATTTCCTTCTTCATAGCATAGGTATCACGGTCAAGAATCAATTCCTCAAGCTGCTGGTGAGCCTCCATAAGGATGGTTCCTCCGGGGGTCTCATAGACACCGCGGGACTTCATACCTACCACACGGTTCTCTACGATATCTACGATACCGATACCATGCTTGCCCCCCAGCTCGTTCAGCGTGTGGATAATATCGGAAACCTTCATCTTCTTGCCGTTGACGGAGGTAGGAACGCCCTTCTCAAAAGTCATTGTCACATATTCGCCTTCATCAGGAGCCTTCTCAGGGGTGGTACCCAGGACAAGCAAGTGCTCGAAATTAGGTTCATTTGCAGGATCCTCCAGTTCCAAGCCCTCATGGCTGATGTGCCAGATATTGCGGTCACGGCTGTAGGAGGAATCAGCAGAAAAAGGAAGGTCGATTCCGTGAGCCTTGCAGTACTCAATTTCGGACTCGCGGGAATCCATGGTCCACTTGTCGTTTCTCCAAGCAGCGATGATTTTCAAATCCGGAGCAAGAGCCTTGATGCCAAGCTCAAAACGTATCTGGTCATTTCCCTTACCGGTAGCACCGTGGCAGATGGCGGTAGCACCCTCCTTGCGGGCAATCTCTACCAATTTCTTTGCAATTACGGGACGCGCCATGGAGGTGCCCAGCAGATACTTATTCTCGTAAATAGCATTTGCCTGTACACAGGGAACAATGTACTCGTCACAGAATTCATCAACTACGTTTTCAATATATAATTTGGAAGCACCGCAGAACTTTGCTCTTTCTTCCAAACCATCCAGCTCCTCAGCCTGTCCGCAGTCAACGCAGACACAGATGACTTCGTAATCGAAGTTCTCCTTAAGCCATGGAATAATAGCAGTGGTATCCAGACCACCGGAATACGCAAGAATTACTTTCTCTTTCATATGTTCCTCCATTTATGTAAATTTTTTAGATTTCTCAACCACTATACAACAAGTAAAATTAAAAAGCAAGGTTTATTTAAGAATAAATATGCATAAATTCGTTGTTTGGAATGAAATAATAAATAAATATGCAATAAATAGGGCGAGAATTTGCATATATTGAAAAAAGTAGTTTACTTTTATGCAAAAAGTGGTATAGTGATTCTTAGAAACTTAAGGGCGCTTGCCAAAGACGATGTATTACATAAGGAAGCAGGAGTGGAAAATGATTAAGGTTGGAATTATTGGAGCTACCGGTTATGCAGGGGCAGAGCTGGTAAGAATTTTGCAAAATCATAAGGAAGCACAGATCGTGTGGTATGGTTCCAGAAGCTATATAGATAAGAAGTACAGCTCTGTTTATCAGAATATGTTCAAGCTGGTAGAGAATCTTTGCCAGGATGACAATTTGGAGGAATTAGCTAAGCAAGTGGATGTGATTTTCACAGCGACTCCCCAGGGATATCTGGCAGGAATTCTCACGGAGGACATTTTATCCCAGGTGAAGGTAATTGACCTTTCCGCAGACTATCGTATTAAGGATGTGGCTACCTATGAAAAATGGTATGGGATAGAGCACAAATCCCCTCAGTTTATAGAAGAAGCTGTTTACGGTTTATGCGAGATTAACCGAGACAAGATAGACAAGGATACCAGATTGATTGCGAACCCCGGTTGCTATACGACCTGTTCCATTCTCACAGCCTATCCTTTAGTAAAGGAGGGCTTGATTGATGTAGATACCTTGATTGTGGATGCCGCCTCCGGTACCTCAGGGGCAGGCAGGGGAGCTAAGGTGCCGAATCTGTTCTGCGAGGTAAATGAGAGCTTTAAGGCATACGGTGTGGCGAGCCACAGACATACGCCCGAGATAGAAGAACAGCTTGGATATGCCGCAAACCGGGAAGTTACCATTAACTTTACCCCTCATCTGGTACCCATGAACCGAGGGATTTTAGCTACCGAATATGCGACCCTCAAGAGGAAGGCAGACGGAAGTCTCCCTACCTATGAGGAAGTGAAGGCAGTCTACGACAAGTATTACGGTCAGGAATACTTTATCCGCGTATTGGAAAAGGGCGTTTTGCCCGAGACCAAGTGGGTAGAGGGCAGCAACTATGTAGACATCAATTTCGTGATTGATGAGAGAACCGGCAGAATCATCATGCTGGGGGCAATCGATAACCTGGTAAAGGGTGCCGCCGGTCAGGCAGTACAGAATATGAACCTGATGTTTGGATGTAAGGAGCAGGAGGGCTTGAACCTGGTTCCTTGTTTCCCATAGGAAAGGAAAGAGTAGACATGCAGAATACAAGCTTCACAATACGGACAATGACCCTTCAGGATTACGACGGACTGCGGGCTCTATGGATGACGATCCATGGATTTGCCATTCGAAGCCTGGACGATTCCAGAGAAGGTGTGGAGCAGTTTTTAAAAAGAAACCCCAAAACCAGCGTGGTGGCAGTGGCAGACACGGGGGAGATTGTGGGTGGCATTTTGTGTGGTCACGATGGCAGACGAGGTTGCCTGTACCATGTATGTGTGAAAGAGGACTACAGAAGACATGGTATCGGCAAGGCTATGGTAGTCTTTTGCATGAATGCCTTGAAGGATGAGCATATCAATAAGGTCAGCTTAATTGCATTTACCAGCAATGATGTCGGAAATGCCTTTTGGAAGCAGATTGGATGGACCAAGAGGCAGGATCTGAATTACTATGACTTTACTTTAAATGAAGAAAACATTACGGCATTTAATCAATAGATAGAAGGTTGGGCAAAGCTCAATCAGCCGGTAAGGATTTCGGGAAACAGAGAAAGGAAGGATGATTATGAAACAGATAGAAGGCGGCGTAACAGCAGCAAAGGGATTTGAGGCAGCAGGTGTAGAGGCAGGCGTAAAGTACCAAAACAGAAAGGATATGGCACTTATTTACAGCCTATCTCCCTGTAAGGTTGCCGGTACCTTCACGACCAATGTAGTCAAGGCAGCACCGGTACTCTGGGATCAGAAAATTGTTGAGAACAGTGCGTTTGCTCAGGCAGTAGTGGTGAATTCCGGGATTGCAAATGCCTGTACAGGAATTCAGGGAATGGACGCCTGCAGGGCAGAGGCAGAGCACGCAGGAAAGCTTTTGGGAATTCCGGCGGATTCCGTTTTAATCGGCTCCACAGGAGTCATCGGTATGCATATGCCCGTAGACCGCCTGACAGCAGGGATTGATAAGCTGGTAGCTGCAAAGGGCAGCAGTCTGGAGGATGGGCTGTTGGCCGCGCAGGCTATTATGACCACCGACACCGTACATAAGCAGCTTGCAGTAGAGTTTACAGTGGGCGGAAAGACAGCCACCATGGGAGCTATGTGCAAGGGCTCCGGCATGATTCATCCCAATATGTGTACCATGCTGGCCTATGTGACCACCGATGTGGCAATTTCCAAGGAGCTTCTCACCAAGGCCGTGAAGGCAGCGGTTGTGGACTCCTTCAATATGATTAGTGTGGACGGAGATACCTCTACCAATGACACGCTTTTAGTGCTTGCCAACGGGGAAGCAGGGAATGAGGAGATTGTAACAGAGAATGAGGATTATCAGGCTTTCAGCCAGGCGCTGCAGTTTGTAACCACAGAGCTTGCGAAAAAGATGGCAGGTGACGGGGAAGGAGCTACTGCCCTGTTTGAAGCAAAGGTTATTCATGCAAAGAGCAAGACAGATGCAAGAACCTTAGCAAAATCCGTGATTTGTTCCTCCTTAAGCAAGGCCGCAATCTTCGGACACGATTGTAATTTTGGCCGTATCCTCTGCGCTCTGGGATATAGCGGGGCCATCTTTGATCCGGATAAGGTGGAACTCTTCTTCGAGGGAAACGGTATGCGCATTCAGGTTTTTGGAAACGGTGCCCCCTGTGATTACAGTGAAGAGGAAGCCACCAAGCTATTGTCTGCAAAAGAAGTAACCGTTGTTGCTGATATGCACGAGGGCACAGAGGAAGCTACCGCCTGGGGCTGTGACTTGAGCTACGATTATGTCAAGATTAATGCGGACTATAGAAGTTAACATTGGGGACGGGGTTTTTTGTTGCTCCCGGGGTGTGCAATTCCCCTCCGCAGCAGCATTGGGGACGGGGTTTTTTGTTGCTCTCCGCGAGTCTACAGCTCCCCTCCACCGCCCATAGGGAAAAGGTATCCCTTGCTTTACTCACTACGAATGCTGTTTTTCTAAATACTTTGGTTTACTCTTTTTTACCGTACGAGACCGTCGGCCATTCGCCGTCCTGGCTCAAGGCCGACTTATTTCGACATCGTGTCGAAATATCTCTGGCTACAGACAAAGTATTAAGAAAAACAACGCATTCTGCGTTTAATGTAAAGCAAGGGATACCTTTTCCCTATGGGCGGCGGAGGGGAGAACATTCCCACCCGGGAGCAACAAAAAACCCCGTCCCCAATGCTGCTGCGGAGGGGAGTCGCACACCTCCGGGAAGCAGCAAAAAACCCCGTCCCCAATGCAACAAAGATTTTCCTTGAAACGCCTGGGAATCAAGTTTATAATAATATGGATTATGTGATGTTGTAGGGTTAGAGAGAAACGACATCAGAAGATGGGAGAAAGATATGGACAATACGATGCAGGAAATTATGAAAAAGGCTGAGGTTTTGATTGAGGCATTGCCTTATATTCAGAAGTTTAATAGAAAAATCATCGTTGTAAAATATGGCGGAAGTGCCATGAGTAACGAAGAATTGCAAAAAAATGTCATTAAGGATGTGACTTTGTTAAAATTGGTTGGCTTTAAGCCTATCATTGTACACGGTGGTGGAAAAGAAATCAGCAGATGGGTTTCCAAGGTGGGAAAAGAGGCTGAGTTTGTGAATGGCTTAAGAGTCACAGATGAGGAGACTATGGAGATTGCCGAAATGGTACTCAATAAGGTAAACAAGAGTCTGGTTGCCATGGTGGAAGAGCTGGGAGTAAAGGCGGTTGGAATCAGCGGCAAGGATGCCGGCCTTTTACAGGTAGAAAAGAAGCTTTCCGGCGGTCAGGATATCGGATATGTAGGTGAGGTAACTAAGGTGGACCCGGGTGTGCTGTACGACCTTTTGGAGAAGGACTTCCTGCCCATTGTAGCTCCCATCGGCCTGGGCGAGAAGTATCATTCTTACAATGTCAATGCAGATGATGCCGCCTGTGCTATTGCAAAAGCGGTAGGAGCAGATAAGCTGGTATTTTTGACAGATATTGAGGGTCTCTACAGGGATATCAATGACAAGTCCAGCTTTATCTCCAGAATCACTGCAAGCAATGCTGAGAAATTAATCCAGGAAGGTATCATCGGTGGCGGTATGCTTCCGAAGCTCAATAACTGTACCAGTGCTATTCGAAACGGAGTTAACCGGGTACATATCCTGGACGGAAGACTGTTGCATGCCCTTCTGTTGGAAATCTTTACTAATAAGGGTATCGGAACAGCAATTGTAAGTGACGACGATGAAATTGTAATGGAAGGAAATAACTGATATGGGAATGAAGGAATATATAGAAGAAGCAGAAGCTGCTTTGCTGCACACCTATAATCGCTTTCAGATTGTGCTGGATAAGGGCGAGGATGTGTATCTGTATGATACAGAGGGGAAGAGGTATCTGGACTTTGTAGCCGGAATCGCTGTATTTGCCCTGGGGTATCACAATGAGGAGTATAACAATGCCTTAAAGGAACAGATTGACAAGCTGATTCACACCTCCAACTATTTCTATAACGAGCCGGCCATTCGGGCAGCCAAGAAGCTTCTTAAGGTTTCCGGCATGGACAGGGTATTTTTTACCAATTCCGGGGCAGAATCCATAGAGGGAGCATTAAAGGCTGCCAAAAAGTATGCCTATTTAAAGGATGGCTGCACAGACCACGAAATCATTGCCTTAAACCATTCGTTTCACGGCAGGACCATGGGGGCCTTGGCGGTGACCGGCAACCCTCATTATAGGGAGGCCTTTGAACCCTTGATTGGCACGGTGAAGTTTGGGGAAATGAATGATTTTACCAGCATTGAGGCTCTGGTTACGGACAAAACCTGCGCGATTATTCTGGAACCGGTACAAGGGGAGGGCGGACTGACTCCTGCCACGGAGGAGTTCCTGAGTCAAGTCCGCAGCCTTTGTGACGAGAAGGACATTCTGTTAATCTTTGATGAAGTACAGTGTGGAATGGGCAGAACAGGATATATGTATGCTTGGCAAAGGTATGGTATTCGTCCGGATATTTTAACTACCGCAAAGGCCTTAGGGTGCGGCGTGCCGGTAGGGGCGTTCTTACTCACGGAGAAGGTTGCTCAGGCTTCCCTCACCAGCGGTGACCACGGGACAACCTACGGCGGAAATCCACTGGCTCTGGCAGCAGTAGACAAGGTTTTAGAGTTATACGAGAAAAACCATGTGGTAGAGCATGTAAGGGAGGTAGCGCCTTATTTAGAGCAACGCCTATTAGAGCTTACAGAGAAGTATGACTGCATTTTAGAGCATAGGGGTGTGGGGCTCATGCAGGGCTTACTGTTTGACAGACCGGTTTCCCCTATCATTAACAAGGCGATTGAAAAGGGGCTGCTATTAATCAATGCCGGCCCTAACATCATTCGATTTGTTCCTCCGTTAATCATAACGAAGGAGCATATTGACACTATGATTACGATATTACAGCAGTGTATAGAGGAGCAATAAAAGGAACATATGCATTTAAAGGATAGAGTGATGGCAGTCCTTCTGACTGTTATACTGACAGGATTTGCATTCTGGGGAAGCACCCAAGAAATAAGAGAGATAGAAAAAGCAGAGGATGATGGTGGTTTTCATTCCGACAAGGAGACCATCTATTTTTGGTACAGTGATGAAAGTCTTACCAACTATATCAACAATGCCGCTGTATCCTTTGGCGAGCAGGAGGATGCCAGAGTCATTCCTATCCTGACTTCCAAAAACGACTTCTTGGAGACCATCAATTCTGCCAGCTTAAGCGACGAGCAAAAAACACCGGATGCCTACATTATAAACAACGATTCTCTGGAGAAGGCCTATCTGGCAGGTCTGGCAGTGCCTGTGAAGGACGAAGGAATGTTAAATATCAACCAGTTTCCCAGAACTGCCCTGAGTGCTGTCACATACGAGGAGCAGTTTGTTGCTTATCCTATGTATTTTGAAACCAGCACCTTGCTATATAATAAGACCTATCTGGATATGGCTGTGAGTCAGATTTTTGCCCCCCAGCAGGAGGAAATTCCTGATACATCAGAAGATATTTTTGATGCAGAAACGGAAGAAACGGCTTCCGGTGAGGAGGGCTCGGGAGAACAAGAGGAGCTTGCCTGGAGTGAGATGATTACAGAGGAGGGAATT
>CAMAHO010000022.1 GCA_945834545.1 uncultured Lachnospiraceae bacterium
CAAAAGAATTCATCCCAAGAAGTACAAAAAGTGCAAGTTGGGATGAATTGGAGAAAAGGCAAAGAAAGAGAATTAAACCCAAGAAACACAAAAAGTACAAGTCGGGATGAATTGGAGAAGAGGCAAAGTAAGAGAATTCATCCCAGGAAACTCAAAAAGCATCGCTTGGGATTATTCTGGTCATAAAAAATGAGTACAAATGGTATCTCTCAGATAGATATGATACAATGAGCGTTAGCGAGCGGGAGCAAGAACAGCTTGTTCATCGCGAGTGGTGAATGGCGATCACAGGCAAAGCCTGTGATATAATGTGTGGCGAGTGACCATCCCAATATCGAAGATAACTTTGTCAGATATTTATCTTATATTAGCAACAAGGAGGATAGTGTGATTATTGGTTTCTGAATAATCATATATAAAATAGAAATGACATTAAGACCATACAAAAGCTGTGATGCAAAAACAATTGAAAAGTGGCTTCAGGATAAGGACGTATTTCTTAAATGGGGAGGCTTGCTTATTGGTGAGTATCCAATCAACGCAGCTATGCTAGATACAAAGTATCGATGTGAGAATGGAGGTTGTGAGGAAGAAGATAATTTCTATCCCTGGGTATTTTGTGATGAAGAAAACCGGGTAGTAGGCCAGTTTATTATGAGGTACCTGGAAGGAAATCATAAATGCATACGTTTTGGATGGGTCGTGGTGGATGATACCATTCGAGGAAAAGGATATGGTTATCAAATGCTACAGGCAGGACTTCGTTATGCATTTGAATTTTTGGAGGCAGATAGGGTTACGATTGGCGTATTTGAACAGAATGATCCGGCACACAACTGCTATAAAAGAGTTGGTTTTCATGATGTAAAAGTAGCACCGGGAGAGCCATGGAATGTGATAGAAATGGAGATCACGAAGGAAGAATTCAGAAAACATTAAAAAGCGGATACAACCAAAGAAGATTTCATAAACAATTGGAAAATGGAAATCACAAAGGATTCATTCAGAAAGAAATAGAAATTTTCACACAAATCCGCGGTAGGGACACAGATTTGATAAGTAATTTTAGAAATGGAAAATTATAATAAAACGGAGGGTCAACATGTTAGAAGTAGGAACAAAGGCACCGGATTTTGTATTACCGGATCAGAACGGAGAATTGCACAGATTAAGTGACTATGCAGGAAAAAAAGTGATATTGTATTTCTACCCCAAGGACAATACTCCCGGCTGCACCAAGCAGGCCTGCGGGTTTTCTGAAAGATACCCTCAGTTTATGGAAAAGGGAGCAGTGATTCTTGGTGTAAGTAAAGATTCTGTAGCATCTCACAAGAAATTTGAGGAAAAGTATGGTTTGGCATTTACACTTTTGGCTGACCCGGAGCGTACAGTCATTGAGGCGTATGATGTATGGAAAGAAAAGAAAAATTATGGCAAGGTTTCTATGGGTGTCGTAAGAACAACCTATCTGATAGATGAGCAGGGAATCATCGCAAAGGCAAACGATAAGGTAAAGGCAGCAGATGATCCTGAACATATGCTGAGCATATTGAGTGAATGAAATACTTCATGGAGGTGAGGCGGAATGAGAAAGTCATTTATCTGCAGTTTATGTCACAATGGAATTCTGGGCGGTGGTCTATACCTGGATCGTCACGCAGTTACTTATAAAACACAGAAACTCACGGTAAATGAAAAGTACAGAAATCTTGTGCTTCCGTTGCATGAGATTGAAGAAATCACATGGAAATGGATGCCTTTTCCTCTGGCTGTGTTTTCTATGAAAAACGGAGAAGAGTATAAAATCATTATCTTTAATAAGTGGCGGTTTGCCAGGTGTTACAGGGAATATAGGAATATAGATTAACCACAAGGAAGGTAATGAAATGATTAATAAATAGATAAGAACAATGGGGTAAATCATTCAAATGGATGAGTAAAAACGAAATAGGGAAGGACAGAAAGGAAATGAGCAGAGGAATTTTAACCATAGATGATATTGCATCGAAAAACACGCCTGCAATTGTAGATTATTTGACTGAAAAAGGAATACCGGCTCTTATGTTTGCCTGGGGCAGTCAAGTGGAGCAGCATTATGACGAGGCTGTTTATGCACTGCAAAAGGGCATGATTGTTGGGAATCACAGTTATTCTCATCCGGCTTTCTCTACACTTTCTGTGGAAGAAGGAATCGAAGAAATCGAGAGGTGTGAGGAAATCCTCGACAAACTCTATAAAGATGCAGGAGTAGAGCGGAAATACAGGCCGTTTCGTTTTCCTTATGGCGATAAGGGAGGCAAGAATAAGGAGGCTTTTCAGGCTTATTTCAAAGAAAAGAAATTTCATAAGGTGAATGATAAAAACCTCACATACCCGTGGTGGAAGGAGAATCATTTGGATACGGATATGGATACCCTCTGGTCCTTCGATTTCGAGGAATATAGGATTCGCCCGAATTCTGATTTTACCAAGGAGGATGTGTGGGCGAAGATGCACGATCAGAATCCGGCACAGGGAGGAGTGCTTTTTGCTCCGGAGAATTCCCATATCTTGTTATTGCACGCCCATGATGAAACAGAGGCTATGGTACCCGGGTATTATGCACTCTTTTTAGACCATCTGTTGGAAAACGGCTTTGTGTTTGATACGCCGGAGTTTCTATAAAGCTCTGGAAGGGAAAACAACACTCCAGCGAGTGTGCGTCTACAAATAGAGTTACAATTCCGTGGTGGGTGCACAATTTAGATTTAAAAAGGAGATACAAAAAATAAGCGAGGGAACAGGATGAAAATATTGTTTATTGGCGGAACAGGTACGATTAGCAGTGCCATCACAAGACAGCTGCTGCAAAAGGGCGAAGATTTATATCTGCTGAATAGGGGAAATCGTAACGATAAATTGCCGGAAAAGGCAAAGGTTATTCTTTGTGACATCAACAATGAAAAGGTCAAGAAAGCAGTACCCGGCTTTGTGCCCTCTATCCGAGCTGAAGAGGGGCTTAGAAAAACCCTGGACTTTATTCTGTCCCATCCTGAATACCAGGTGGAGGACCCGGACTTTGATGTCTGGTGTGACCGTGTGATACAGGTGTTGGAGCAAGCCAAGGCAAGTTTTTCTATGAAGTAGTGCATTTGTTATGCTCCATATGGGAATTGTACATCCACCATGGCGGGTACACAATTCTGATATGGGAGTTTCCTTATAGGGTGATGTTTTTGGAGGGGAAATAGTGATTACAAAAGAGAAAGATGCCAAAGAGTATCTGTCCAAAGAGGTGACCTTTTGTCTGAAGGGGTATCTTTGCCTGTGCGTACTGCTTCATCATATGTACCTCTTTACCGGGTTTTTTGCCCATACCTATTTCGGGCATTTCTTAAATCGATTAGGAGGTTGGGCAGTTGCAGTGTTCTTTTTCATTTCAGGGTACGGAGTGTTTCAGTCCTATCTTAGAGATGGAAGGCAATATGTGAAATCCTTTTTGAAAAAGAGAGTCCTACCCTTGTACCTTACCTATTTGTTTTTTGTCTTCGTATATGCTGTTACCTCCTATGCGACGCTCAGCTGGAGGGCGGTGGTTACATCCCTTAGCTATGGAGGGACCATAGTAAGCTTTGGCTGGTATTTTCAGGAGATATTTGTTTTCTATCTGATATTTTATATTGCATTTCGCTTTGTGGAGAGAAAAGAGGCAGGGTTTTTAATCTATGCCCTGCTTTCCTGTGTCTACCTTATTTTCAGTTTCTATTTAGGAGGACATTATTTATCGGTCTTTCCTTTCACCTTTGGGATACTTATCGCCCTATATAAAAGGGATATAGACTGCATTATGGAGAACCATTCTATTGCCATAAGCGTCGTTTCATTTTTGAGCTTTTTTGCTGTGTATCTGACCTATGTTGTTTCCTTTATTATGGGGAAATTTCAAATCCTTCCTGTCCTATGGGACGTGGCTTGTGTCTTTTCAGAATGGGCAATTATTGCCTTCGTCATAAGCTTTAGTTATCAGTGCTGCAAAAAGGGAGGCGTCCTATTGCTGGTGAATCCTGTCAGCAAATGGTTAGGGAAGTATTCCTTAGAGATTTATGCCTGTCAGGGGCTGATACTATGTGGGCTGTATCCATATCTTGGCTCTACGGTCTGGTTTCTTATTGCCGGCAGCCTGCTGACAGTTCTGTTGGCCGTAGTGTTACACAAAGGTTTCTTCATTTGCAGACGCGCTTTTGCTAAAATCGCATCATAGCAATACGAAAAATACAGTTACGAAGTATCGGCGTGCTATCCGGTCTGCAGACAAAAAAGACGGGCACGCCAATAATATGAGAGAAAAGGGTAAATAATACAGAAGGATAAGGGAATACAGATGAAGATTAAAGTGAAAGAATCCACCTACGAGGAAGTATGTGCTCTTCCAAAACTGAAGATGAGAAGGCCCCAAAAGCAATCTGCCCTGGCAAGAGCAGTGTTAAATCTTGCCTCGGGGAGCGAAATCAAGGCGGTACATTTTACTTTTGAGGAAGGGGGTATGGAGAGGCTAGGAAAAAAAGAGCCTGCCCTCTTTCTCATGAACCATTCCAGCTTTACGGACTTGATGATTGCAGCTAGGATGCTTCGAAAAAGACAATATCACATTGTGACCACCAATGACGGATTTATCGGAAAAGAGGCTCTCATGAGATGGATTGGTTGCATTCCCACGAAAAAATTCGTCACAGAAGTAGCCCTTATTAAGGACATGCAATACACCGTTAAGAACTTACAAAGCTCCATTTTAATGTTTCCGGAGGCCAGCTACAGCTTTGACGGCTCTATGACACCCTTGCCACAGAGCTTGGGGAAGCTAATCAAGCTGATGAAAATACCGGTGGTCATGATTTCCACCAAGGGAGCTTTTTTGAGAGACCCGTTATATAATAATCTCCGAAAACGGAAAGCAGATGTATCCGCTACCATGACCTATCTTCTGGGTCCGGAGGAGATAGCGGGTATGAGTGTGGATGAAATCAATGGTATGTTGGAGAAGGAATTCACCTATGACCATTTCAGAGACCAGGTCAGCAGAAAGGTGAAAATTACAGAGGAGTTCCGAGGGGAAGGTCTGCATCGGGTCTTATACAAGTGCCCTCACTGTTTGAAGGAGGGAACTATGGAGGGAAAGGGAATCTCCATCAAATGTCATAGCTGTGATTTTGAGGCAGAGCTTACTGAAGAGGGTAGATTGCGATATATAGAGAAACCGAATGTGGATGTAGAGGGCTTAAGCCCACATGCTTTTGTGACGGACTGGTATGCCTGGGAGCGGGATTGTGTGAGAAAGGAGCTGCAGGAGGGCACCTACCGTATGGAAGAAGAGGTGACTATTTTGATGCTTGCGGACTTAAAGCAAATGTACCGGGTAGGAGAAGGGAAACTGGTACATTCTGCCAAGGGCTTTGAGCTTTCAGGCTGTGACGGAAAGCTTACCTATGTTCAAAAACCAAAAGCCAGTTACGGATTATATGCAGACTACTTTTGGTATGAGCTAGGGGATATGATATGCATAGGGGATGCAGAGTATCAATATTACTGTTTCCCTAAAAATCAGGAAAAGGCCATTGTTGCGAAAGCTCGTCTGGCGGCAGAGGAGCTGTATAATATGGTGTAGGATTGTGGGAGCATAAAGTGCGGAACAATCCGTAGGTATCATATATGAATAGTGAATCAATTGTTTTATAAGATAGTGAGTTTACGAAAGCAGGAGAAATGAAACTAGAAATTTTAAGCAAAGAACAGGTGGCTGCAATCTATAAGGAAAGATTGGTTGTGGATTTCCCAAAAGACGAACAGAAACCATTATCGGTAATCCATTCCGCTATGGACCAGGGTATCTATAAATGCTTCGGATTGATGGATGGAGAGAAAATCGTCGGATATGTATTTCTGGTATCCCTGGAGGGAGAGTATCTGGTGGATTATGTGGCGGTTAACCCGGCAATGCGAAATCAGGGCTTGGGAGGTGAACTCCTGCGGCAGCTGCTGCTTGCGCTGGACGGAGCTAACAGTCTGATTCTGGAGGTGGAGGATCCGGACAAGGCAAAGACGCCGGAAGAACGGTCTTTACAAACCAGGAGATATGAGTTTTATTTAAGAAATCATTTTTACGACACGGGCGTCAGTGTTAGTTGCTTTGGTGTTCCCTTCCGCATTCTGGCGGCAGAAAACTTTGCATTACACGACAGGGATGAATTACTACGGCTTTATCATATGCATTATAGGGCAGTTTTACCTCCGACTTTATATGAGGGATGTATTCAGGAGTAGACATGACAGAACAAAATCATAGTGGAATAACGATTAAGGTGGTGGATTCCCATAGAAATTTACCGGAAAAATACTGGACCGATTTGGGACGCTTTTATGCTCGGAATGTGTGGAGTCAATCCGCCAAGATTTCGGCCAAGTGTGTAAAGGATTTCTGTATTGCTTACGAGCTGGATTATGCTGTCAAGTGGTTTGAGCTTTGCGCCTACAAAGAGAAAAAACTGGTGGGGTTTATGCGAGTTTTGCGAAATCCTGATGTGGAAACCCATTGGTTTTTCTGTGATGTGCACACAGATAAGGAGGAAAGACGACAGGGAGTAGCCTCTGCCATGTATGCCAGGGCAGAGGAGCTGGTGAAGGAATTCGAAGCTGCGGAGTGTATAGAAGCCGGTATCAGTGCTAGAAATGTAAAGTCTATCGGCTTGCACAAAAAATTTGGGTTTGAGAATACCGGAAAGAAGCCGATGTTTGCTCATTTTGAATTTGAGCCGGACGAGACTGTATATCGAAAGCCTTTATATCTGGAATACCCTGCTTTGGATGGGGAGATGCATGGAAAGATACTAAGAAGGCTGTTTCGGGAGTACTATCGGGAAAACGGCATAGAACAGCCCAAACATGTGACGGCGTTTATTCGGGAGCTGCTTCACAGTGGGCAGGATTTTTTCCTAGTCTGGTGTGGCAATCGTCCGGTGGGCTTTCGTTATACGAAAGAGGGGCAGGAGATTTCCTGGATAAGGGATTCGGTGTAAGCTCCTCTACCGTTTCTAGGAGAGCATAATTTCTGCCAAGCAAACATTACAATTCTTTCTTGACACAATCAAGGGTGTCTGATACCATAATAAAAACTCTTTGCACTGCATAACAACTACAGTACAATCTGAACAGGCCGGAGAATATCTCGGAGCCGGGTTACATTCGTAACAGTGGTCTATTTGCCCACGGGACAGTAAGCTACATTACTGGGTTCGTGGGCTTTTTATTCTAAAAATTCCCCCTAAACCCAAGATAAGACGCAAGTGAATAAGAGGAAAATCATACAATACACTATGCGTGTAACAGGAGGAAACAGCATGAAGGAACAAAATCAATTTACCAAGGAAGAATTTGAAAAGACAGCGGTTCATGTGTCAAAGGTCAGTATTTTGGGGAATACGCTCTTGTCGTTATTGAAATTATTGGCAGGTATTATTGCGCATTCGGGAGCAATGGTATCCGACGCCGTGCATTCGGCATCGGATGTCTTCAGCAGCATCATTGTGATAATCGGTGTGAAATTAGCTGCCAAGGATTCCGATGAGGACCATCCCTATGGTCACGAGAGAATTGAGTGCGTGGCAGCCGTTCTGCTGGCCGTTGTTTTATGTATCACAGGCCTTTTTATCGGCTATAATGCCATTGAAATCTTGCGCTCCAAGGAAGAAGGTATCATTGTCATTCCGGGAGTTCTTGCCCTGGTGGCAGCCATCGTTTCTATTCTGAGCAAGGAGGCGATGTACTGGTATACCAGATTTTACGCGAAAAAACTGGAATCTGGAGCCCTTATGGCAGATGCCTGGCATCATAGAAGTGACGCATTGTCTTCCGTTGGTTCTCTGATTGGTATCGTGGGAGCTCGTATGGGGTTTGCGTGGTTTGACCCTCTGGCCAGCCTGGTAATCTGCTGCTTTATTGTAAAGGCTGCCTATGATATTTTTATGGATGCTATGAATAAAATGGTGGATCACGCCTGTTCCTTAGATTTGCAAAAGGAGATATTGGAGTGTGCCGGCAAGCAGGAGGGCGTACTTGGTCTGGACAATCTGCAGACCAGAGAATTCGGCAATCGGATTTATGTGGATTTGGAGGTTTACGCGGATGAGAGCTTGAGCCTTTTGGAAAGCGACAAAATAGCGGAGGCTGTACACGATGCTATTGAGGAAGGATTTCCCAGGGTGAAGCATATCATAGTAGTGATGAAACCGCAGAAGTGCAATAGTACAAAAGAATAGTTATTGCACTATTTCGATAGCTGACTTACAAAAAAAGGTATGGTTATGTAGGCGTAATATGTGTTACAATAGGCTTGATTTTTGGCGGAATGTATCCGATACACTTTATATACTGTTTATATTGTTGTAAGTGAGGAAATAACATTATGGTAGATAATTATAAAATAGTTGCATTATGTTTATCCCGTATTCAAGATGATGCCAGTCAAGAGGTGGTGACGGCTTTGCACAATGCTTTTCAGAGGACAGATTACCGTTTGTTTGTCTACAATACTTGTCTGCCTGTGAGTGAAACGGATTATATGAAGGACCCACAGATGTCCATTTATGGGTTTATGGATTTTTCCATCATTGATGTCTTGATTGTTCATGAGGAATGTATTCGTAACCAGTCGGTAACGGATGAACTGGTCAGAAGAGGAAAGCAGGCCGGAGTGCCGGTGATTGTCGTAGGGGAGCCACATGATGGCTGTATCAACATTCTGTTTGATAGAGAAGTGGGGTTTGCCGAAATGATGTATCATCTGGTGGATGTGCATCACTACGAAACATTCCATATGATTGCTGGCCCTAAGGGAAATTCTTTTTCGGAGCTTAGAATACAAGCCTTTCGTAGAGTTTTAGAGGAGAGAAATATTCCCTTTGATGACAGTATGATAAGCTATGGGGATTTTTGGTCCGGTCCAACCGAGACTATTATGGAGGAAATGGTTGCCGGAGGAAATCTGCCGAGAGCTATCGTATGTGCCAACGATATGATGGCTCTTACTGTGACGGATGTACTGCAAAGACATCACATTGCTATACCGGAGCAGGTAGCTGTAACCGGCTTTGATGGGATAGAGGAGATTTCCTATTCAAGCCCAAGAATTTCTACCGTCTTATGTGATATAAATGTATTTGCTGGGCGTTTGCTTGAGATATTGGATTCTCTTGACACCTGGGATGGTCAGAAAAAGGAAGTGATCGTTCCGGCATCCTTGTCCATTGGACAGACCTGTGGCTGTGATGGAGCAGAACCGGAGGCTATTGTCGATTATCTGTATTTACAGAACGATTATTTCTATCGTTTTCAGGAGGAAAATCTGGAATTAGCCAAAATCTCGGAGCGGATTCAGAGATGTGATAGCATTGAACAAATTGCGGAAAGTATGTCTAATGCCTATTTCTATGACATGACATGTATAGTAGAGAATGAGTATTTGGACGAGACTATGGAGTATGTTGTTGATCCGGAGGAAGACAAACCTCTGGACCGGGATATGATGCTGTTGTTTAATACGGAAGAAAAGGATTTTCATCCTCATCGAATTTCACTGGACGAGGTTGTGCCGGGAATACGGGGGTATCTGGAGGATAAGAGAACTTTTATTTTCACGGCTCTCTACTACATGGATGCACCCATGGGATATTTATGCTTCCGTTTCAGAGAGATGTCCTATGGCAATTATATCAAGATACCTCAAACCCTTACGATGTTGAATAACGCTATTGGTGCTTTTCGCAATCTTCGGTTTGAGCATTACTTGATGGTTCGTATCGAAGAAATGTATCAGTCCGATGTGCTGACCGGTTTATATACAAGAAGGGCTTTCAATAATAAGTATCATGCTATGCTGGATGAAATGGGAGAGGATAAGACCTTGACCGTTTTCCTGGCAGATTTGGACAGACTAAAGTATATTAATGATAATTTCGGACACAAGGAAGGCGATTTTGCTATTCAGATGGTGGCACAGTCCCTTCAGAGAGTGTGTCCCTCAGGAACGTTGTTTACCCGCTTTGGCGGAGATGAGATGCTTGGTGTTTGCAAGGGCAGACAGGATATTGAGGAGCTGAAGGAGGATTTTGCCAGATTCTTCAGAGAGTTTAATGCCCATTCCAAGAAGCCTTATCCTGTGGAGGCAAGTATCGGCATCGCTTACACACAGAAGGATGAAATGCTATCCTTTGAGCAGCTTGTGGAAAAGGCCGACGGGCTGATGTATCAGGAAAAAGAACGCCACAGAAAGCTCAGAGCACAGGCGTAACAGAAAGGCTGCATTATGGAAGTACAGGAAGAAAAAAGGCCACAGTATACCGTGGCCATTCTCTTTATTATAGGGGCTGCATTTTTCTTTGCCTTGATGAATTTGTTTATTCGTCTGGCAGGGGATGTTCCAACCTTACAAAAGTGTTTTTTTCGTAATTTTTTTGCACTGCTAATCGCAGTGTTTACTTTGTGGAAATCCAAAACGCCGTTTCGGATTGGAAAGGGAAATACCAGGTATCTGTTGGCTCGTTCCATTGCAGGGGCGCTGGGAATGGTATGTAATTTCTATGCTATTGACCATATGGCCATCTCGGATGCCGCTATGCTAAATAAGCTATCACCCTTTTTTGCCATCATCTTTTCTATTTTTGTACTCTCAGAAAGGGCGAATAAGTGGGAGTGGACGGCAGTTATCTGCGCGTTTATTGGTGCCTTGTTTGTAATCAAGCCAAGCTTCAGCTTTGAGGTAATTCCGGCTGTAGCCGGTGCCTTTGGTGGCTTGGGGGCAGGCATTGCCTATGTGTATGTGCGAAAGCTGGGCATACGCAAGGAGAAGAGTATGATTGTAGTTGCCTTTTTCTCAGGCTTTACCTCACTTATGCTACTACCCAATCTGATATTCAACTATGCTCCTATGAGTGCCGCCCAATGGTTATTTTTGTGTCTCACAGGAGCTGCAGCCGCAGGTGGACAGATTTGCATTACCAATGCTTATGCCAAGGCCCCTGCAAAGGAAGTCAGTGTGTATGATTTTTCCATTGTCATTTTTACCGCAATATTTGGATTCCTGTTCTTAGACCAGGTGCCGGATTATCTGAGTGTCATTGGCTATGTGATTATCATCGGCACTGCTGTGACAAAATGGTTTTTTACAGTGAGAACAAAGAGGGTTAAGAAGAAATCATGTTTCCTTGAGGGAAAGCAGAGAAAATAGGAGGATATCAGGGGATGTATGAAGAGATAAAGGAGCAGGCCAGGCAGGCTGTACTGGAGCTGTGTGAGATTGCCGGGCTTCAGAAAGGAAACATCTTTGTGGTAGGTTGCTCTACCAGTGAGGTGTGTGGAGACAAGATTGGAACCAATTCCAATGTGGAGGCAGCAGATGCCTTGGTGCAAGGGGTTTATGAGGTTCTCCAGGAAAAGGGTATCTATCTGGCAGCACAGTGCTGTGAGCATTTAAACCGGGCCCTTGTGGTGGAAAGGGAGGCAGTTCCCTTTTCGGAAATCGTCAATGTCATACCACAGCCTAAAGCAGGCGGGTCATTCGCCACAAAAACCTATGAAATACTGAAGAATCCTGTGGTTGTAGAGGAAATTAAGGCAGATGCAGGGATAGACATCGGCGCTACCTTAATTGGTATGCATATCAAAAAGGTGGCAGTGCCTGTGCGTTTACAAAATCACACCATAGGCTCAGCCCAGGTCACAGCAGCCAGAAGCAGGGCGAAGTTCATCGGTGGTGAGAGAGCAGTTTACGATGCCCAAATGATGTGAGGTGACAAGAGAAAAAGGAATCGTTCGGATGGTCAAATACGAAATGAGCGAATAATCAAAGGAGTAGAAAAGCTTATATGAGACACATTGATGATTATGATGACCAGATTAAGCAGCAGGAACGCATCAAGATAGGGTACAAATTTAATTTTAAGAGCATGTATATGTTGATTGGCAGAATTATTGAAGAAAAGGGAGAGTATGACGAGCATTATCCAAAGGATGGGCTGTACAGACTCTGGGGCTGTGCCATGGCAGTTTTATTTATTCTGTTTGTTTTTTCCCATAGTTTGTTTATGGTGGCAACAGTGCCTTTCATGTTTTTTTATGGTATGGTAATCTTTCAGGTGTTCAAGGCCCTAAAGGTATTTGAGTATAAGCGGATGCCGTTAGCAATTGCCACCCCTGTTTTGTTAGCTGTGGAAGCAGTGGCAGGATATTATCTGCAGCAGTGGATTTTCTTTAGTTAAGGTGGTCCTGGGGACGTAAAAAAGTGGCTTTTTTATTGTCCCCGGTGGCTCTCAAATAGAGTGGGTCATGTGGGAGAAAATAGATGATATTTCGTGGTATCAGTTTTCGACTTTCAAATGAGGCAGAAAAACAAGAGCAAGCCCTGGGATTTCTCTGGGCTTTTTTTGCAGCTAACTATTCTGTACAGGATATTCAGGTTCTGGCACATAACAGGACAAAAAACTACATAGAATTTGTCTTTGGCATAGCAGATAATGGAGATATAGGTGGTGCGTTTTCTTTCGCTGAAAACGACGCGTTTTTGTGTAACGGGTTTAAGGAGGTACTGGTGCCTGACAAGGGCTGGAAGACCGACGAGTTCCAAACAAACTGGCACGAACTTCTCACAAAGAAAGGTCTTGCCGGAGATGTATCCTATCAGATAGTTGAGGGGACGATGGATGGCTTGCGAGTGAAATATACCGCGCAGTATCCTGATTTGGAGCGCTTGCAGTTAACGGATTTGGATGGGGTTACGAGGCTTTACCATATGGCCTTGGGGAGTCCCGGATGCGTCTGGGATGACAATTATCCTGACAGAGAGTTGATTTCCCAGGACCTCCAGGCTGGTGATTTATATGGAATTCGTAATGCCAAGGGTGAGGTCATTGCGGCAGTGGCCAAGGATCGGGATGAGGAGGTAGACAGCCTGCCTTTCTGGACAAAGGAATATGCTCCGGGAGCAGAGTTGGCTCGACTGGTGGTCCACGAAGGATGGAAAAACCAAGGCCTTGCCAGAGTGTTACATATTCAAATGCAAAAGGAAATGGCAAAGAGAGGCTTCCATTCCGTGCATTTTTTGGTGGCAGAGGTCAATGAACCTGCCAGACGGTCCTATGAGGCACTGGAGTATAGCTTTCGCGGAGAGACAGATTTGTTTGGACATCACTATTTTTGTTATGAAAAACGATTATCGGAGGTATGAGTATGGTAGCAAAGTATCCCCCTATGGGATGGAACAGTTGGGATTGTTATGGAGCAGCGGTCAATGAAAAGCAGGTGAGAGACAACGCTGACTATATGGCAAAGTATATGAAGGAATACGGCTGGGAATATGTGGTGGTTGATATTCAGTGGTATCAGCCTACGGCAGGCTCTCATGAGTATGAGCCCTTTTCTAAGCTTTGCATAGATGAATACGGCAGACTTGTGCCGGCTCCTAATAGGTTCCCCTCTTCTGAGGGTGGAAAAGGCTTTGCGCCCTTAGCGGAGTATGTACACAGTCTTGGCCTAAAGTTTGGCATCCACATTATGAGGGGTATGCCCAGAATGGCAGCCCATAAGGATTTGCCCATTTTAAACAGCTCTTATACCTGCAAGCAGGTAGCCAATCCAAGCTCCATATGCTGTTGGAATCCGGATATGTACGGACTTCGCTGCGAGACCCTGGAGGAAGGCAGCAGGGCGTATTATGAAAGTATTTTTAAGCTCTATGCCCAGTGGGGTGTGGATTTTGTAAAGGTGGATGACATTGCCCGTGAGTACCCACAGTGTAAACGGGAAATCGAGATCATCAGTGAGGCTCTCAGAGGCTGCGGAAGAGAGATGGTGCTATCCCTTTCTCCCGGACCAGCCCCTTTGGACAGAGCAGAGCATTTAAAAACCTATGCCAATATGTGGCGTATTACCGATGATTTCTGGGACAGCTGGAAGCTCTTGTATGCGATGTTTGAGAGGGCTGAGAAATGGTGCACCCACTCCGGACCGGGACACTGGCCGGATGCAGACATGCTGCCGGTAGGGGCCTTGAGACAATGTACCAATCCGGAGGACTGGACGCGATTTACCCAAGAAGAGCAGATTACCATGATGAGTCTTTGGGTTATGATGCGGGCCCCCTTGATTGCCGGTGGTGACCTGCCCAAAAATGATGAATTCACTTTAAAATTATTAACCAATTCGGAAGTGTTGGAAATTGAGAAGGTAACCCACTGTGGTCATCAGCTGTATCGGACCCAGGAGGAGATAGCCTGGATTGCTCCCAGAAGGGATGGAGAGGGCGTGTATGTGGCTCTGTTCAACATTTCTGAGAAGACACGAACTCTGGGTTTTTCAAAGGAAGCCTACGATTTGGAAGCTTACACCCAGGCGAAGGAGCTGTGGACCGGCAAGACCAGCAAGCTGAAGGACAAGCTCAGTGCCAGGGTAGCAAAGCACGGGGCAGCTTTATTTCACTTGACAAAGTAAGCATTAGGGACGGAGTTTTTTGTTGCCCATATCTGTCCCTAATGCTGCTTGACAAAGCTGTAATTTGTAGTATACTAATGACTGTTAGTCAGCTATAAAATGAGAAAAGGAGGTAAAGAAGATGTACAGATATAGAAGAATAGTAATATCACAATTGTCGGATTACCTCGGGAAGCATGGATTGTACTTATAATGCTTGTGTGTAAAAAGCCGTGGCGAATCTGCCACGGCTTTCTTTGTCCATGCAGCTTTGAGGGGAGAGGAGAGAGATGAAAGAAGAGAAACAAAAGAAAGAAAAGCTTACTATGAAACGAACCCTGGCTAACGACTGGTATGCATTGAAGCTTGGGTTCGCTTACAGCAAGCCGTTGGTGATACATACCTTTATCATGGTAACCCTGGGTTATTTTGAATGGGTCTTTTTTGACGCCATTTTTATGAGGGAGATTGTCAATGGTCTAGACCAGAATGTAGGTTTTACCAGGATTTTTACCTTCATTCTGATTTGCGGAGCCTTTTTTGCGCTGACCAATCTGCACGGAAACTATGCAGAGAATGTGGTGGTTCCCCTGGAGATGACCAGACTCTACGGAGGGATTTACAAGCAATTATATAAGAAGGCTAAAAATGTGGAATTACGGTGCTATGAGGATGCGGAGTTTTACAACAAATACACCATGGCTATGGACGGGGCGGACGAAAAGGTGTATCGGATTATATCCAGCTTCTGCGGGATTTTTTCCGGCAGCTTTGCCACAGTAGCAGTGTTCTATTTTATGTTTCAGATAGACCACTATGCAGTGCTGTTTATTATTTGCCCTTTGCTAGGCAACTTCGTATTCGGAAACATAAAAAACAAGTACGAGTTTAAAAGATATCAGGAGCAGGCGCCCAATGACAAGGTGCTAAACTATGTGAACCGTACCATGTATCTGCCGGATTTTGCTAAAGAGGTGCGGTTATCCAACATTTTCAATTTGCTGAAGCAGCAATATCATGACGCTACGGTCAGAAATGTAAAAATTGCAAAGAAATATGCTTTTGCAAATGCGCACATGAATTTCTGGAGGATCACCTTTACCTTCACTGCGATCTTTGAGGGTGTTTTGCTGTATGCAACCTATCGCCATGCCGTGACCGGTTCCATTACCCTGGCGCAGCTTACAGTTATGAGCAGCTTGATGGTGGCTATGACCTGGATATTGATTCACCTATTTGAAAATATCATGGATATCATGAAAAGTGGTTTGTTCATCAATAATCTCAGAGGTTTTTTAGAGTATGAGGAAACCATTCCGGAGGATTTGGACGGTAAAATCCCTGAGGGCTTTGAGAGTCTGGAGTTTGACCAGGTCTGCTTTGCTTACAAGGAGGAGGAAATTATTAAGAATCTGTCCTTTACCATAAGAAAAGGCGAGATTGCTGCTCTGGTGGGGCACAACGGAGCAGGGAAAACCACAATTATTAAGCTGCTGCTTAGACTTTACGACCCTACCAAGGGTGTCATTCGTCTCAATGGTGTGGATATCAGGGAGTATAACCTTCACGCCTACAGGGAGCTGTTTGCCACCACCTTCCAGGACTTCAGTATCTTTGGCATGACCATCAAGGAAAATGTGCTCATGGGACGAACCTATGAAAAGGATGATGAGGTGGTGAAAAGGGCGCTGAAACGGGCCGGTGTGCTGGACAAGGTGGAGTCCCTGCCTAAAGGGATTGACACTATGATGACCAAGGAATTTGAGGAGGATGGAGCCGTTTTATCCGGCGGCGAGAGCCAAAAGATTGCAGTGGCGAGAACCTTCGCTATGGATTCCCCCGTGAAAATCTTTGATGAACCCTCCAGCGCGTTGGATCCAATTGCAGAATATGAATTATTTAAAAACATTATGAAGGAGGGAAAGGAGCACACAATGCTCTTTATTTCCCACAGATTATCTTCTGTAAAGAGCTGTGACAAGGTATTCATGCTGGAGAAGGGCACTCTGGTTGAGGAGGGCTCCCACGAAGAACTGATGAAACTTGGCGGAAGTTATGCTTATATGTACAAAAAACAGGCCATGAATTACCTGGCTCTGGAGGAGCATGAGGAGGTGAAGCTATGAGTCTGAAACAGAAAAAAGATGAGACGAAGCAGTCTATGGCGCAGGTTTGGGCGAACAACTGGTTTTTGATCAAGCTGTGTCTGACAGCCTCTCCCGCCTATGTGATTTTTGCAGTGCTGGATTCTATGAGAAACCAAATTTCCATTTTCTTTGAGCATACCTACGGAATTGGCTATGTATTGGAGGCAGCAGAATTTCATTATCCCTTTTGGGAGGTGGCAAGGTTTATATTAATTCTCGCAGGCGCAATTACTTTGGGAATGGTCTTCACCGTATTTGTGGGCGACTTTATTATGGAGAAGGAACGACCTAAGGTGCGGGAAAGAATTAAGATGATGCTTTACCAAAAAGCCAAGGATCTGGATTTGGAATGCTATGACAATCCGGAATATTATAACGAGATGGTGCTGGCGATTTCGGAGGTGGATAAGCAGATTGACAGATGTGTCACGTTTTTGCAGAATACCGCCAGTGGTATAACTGTCTTTGTTTCCACCGGCTTCTATTTCCTGTGGAAGGACAAGTTTTCCATTTTGTTTGTGGTGGTTTCCTTTGTTATGTCGTTTTGCTTTAATCAGTTGTACAACAAGCTCTCTTACAAGATTCGTATTGCAAGAAATCCTCACGAGAGAAAGCGCGAGTACATCAAGAGAGTCTTTTATCTCAGTGACTATGCCAAGGAGCTACGGTTAAACCCAAAGGTGGCGGATGTTTTGTTTGAACGCTTTGAGCAGGCCAACGAAGAGGTTTATCAGGTTGAGAGAAAGCAGGCTAACAAAAGATTTTTCTTAAGCTATATGAGAAGGCATGTGAGCAACAACATTTTCAGTGATGTGATTTATACAACCTATCTGGTGTTTAAGGCAACTGTCTTAAAGAGTCTGTCCTTCAGCTCCGTTGCCATTCTGTTTAATTCCTTCGGAAGGTTGAAGCAGGGAATGCGGGTGTTTACAGATGTCTATCCCTTTGCCTGTGAAACCAGCCTGTATGTACAGAAAATTCGGAATTTCCTGGAGTACGAGCCTAAGATTGTGAACACCAAGGCGCTTCCTGTAGAAAGTCAGGCGAAAGAAATCTCTGTGGAAGGGATGAGCTTTGCCTATAATGAAAAGGATGGAGAATTATTAAAGGACATCAATTTACACATCGCCCCCGGAAGTAAGATTGCGGTGGTGGGGTACAATGGGGCCGGTAAGACGACCCTGGTGAAGCTTTTAATGCGTCTGTACGATGTAAAGAGTGGAGTCATTAAGGCAGACGGCGTGGATATCAGAGACTATGATGTGCTGAAATACCGGGAATCCATAGGAACCGTATTCCAGGATTTCCAGATATTTGCGGGAACCGTGAGAGAAAATATTTACATGGATGTTGTCCCCCAGAAACAGGAGGAAGAGGCTCTGCGACAAGCCTTGAAGGATAGTGGTTTGTTGTCCCGAATTGACTCCATGGAGGATGGGTTGGAAACCCAGCTCACTACCGAGATTATGGACAAGGGTGTAAATCTGTCTGGCGGAGAGGCGCAAAAGCTGGCCATTGCCCGTGTCTTCCATAAGAAAGCTGGTCTTATGATTTTGGATGAACCCTCCAGTGCATTAGACCCCATAGCAGAGTACCAGTTGAACCACGCTATGCTGTCAGCCTGCAAGGATAAGACGGTCATCTTCATTTCCCATCGTCTGTCTACCACCAGGCTGGCTGACCACATCATCATGCTGGAGCAGGGACGCATTGTGGAGCGTGGCACTCACGAGCAGCTCCTTGCCCTTGACGGCAAATATGCCCGAATGTGGAAGGTTCAGGCCGGCGCGTATACCTTATAAAGTTTTTTTGCTTGTTGACCTGGGGGGCTCCGGGGTGGTTCTGGTGGCCGGGGTGGTCCTGGGGACGGTAATTTCCGGCTTTTTTAGTGTCCCCGGTGGTTCTCCTGCAACAGGATTATTGAGAGAAAACAGCATCCCTTCATAGTTATCTTTCAA
>CAMAHO010000023.1 GCA_945834545.1 uncultured Lachnospiraceae bacterium
CCTGCGGTTTGAAAGGAGCTGTCAATCACATCCTTGGTCAGATTTGCCACACACCATTTTTTTATAGTGTCGGTCAAGGTATTCTCAGTGATAGCCTTCTTTTCAAAGCCTTTTGCATTCTTTAAGGAGATACAACCCATGACAAAGAACAAGGCAAACATAGCACCCAAAACGCCGTAGAGAAGATACCGATTTCCGGGGTGGAATGGCAAAACATCCAAAAATCCAAGTACAACAAACACAATACCAAGCACTCCTACACCCAACAAAGCATAGGCAGCAGACTTATTATCCTCAGCCTTCTTTGCATTGCTGGTATAGTCACTAAAGCCTAACATAGCAGAGGTGTCCTGAGGTTTCACATCCGTGAATTCCATCTCCTTGTTAGCCTCTAACTGCTCTAATTGTTTCTGTTTCATCAAGGTGGATATCAATTTAATGGAACGCAGCTTATCCTTTTCAGCGACAAACAAGGCTTCTGTTCCTTCCTCCTTGTCAAAATCAATCTGAACCGGTTTTACTGCATTGTACTCCAGGTAATCCTTTAATTCCTCTAACCCTTCCCGGGTACCATACAGAATCTTAACTAATTTACAGTCCTCCAGGTTATCCACTAAGGGTACCTTACACTCTGAACACTCCGTAATCCCTTCCCGATACTCGTTTTTGCATATTGGACACCAAGCCATAAGTTTGTAACCGCCTTCCTCTTACTATTTTGCAGACAAATATTCATCAATCCCCTTAGCAGCTGCCTTTCCTGCCCCCATAGCAAGAATAACAGTAGCCGCTCCGGTAACAGCATCTCCACCGGCATATACACCTTCCTTCGTGGTCTTGCCATTGACTTCATCTGCCACGATACACTTCCACTTGTTTGTCTCCAGTCCCTCTGTTGTGGAAGAAATCAAAGGATTGGGAGAAGTTCCGAGAGACATGATGACCGTATCAAGCTCCATAACAAATTCAGAATCCTTCACCTCAACAGGTCTTCTTCTGCCGGACTCATCAGGCTCCCCTAATTCCATGCGAATACACTTCATACCGGTTACCCAGCCCTTTTCATCGGCTATAATCTCAATGGGATTGGTGAGAAGGTCAAATAGGATACCCTCTTCCTTAGCGTGATGTACTTCCTCCACTCTGGCAGGAAGCTCTTCCTCGCTTCTACGATATACGATATGCACCTCTGCACCTAATCTGAGGGCTGTTCTAGCTGCATCCATAGCTACATTACCACCACCTACAACAGCAACCTTCTTACCGTGCATAATCGGGGTAGGAGACTCTTTACTAAAGGATTTCATCAGATTGCTTCTGGTCAAATACTCATTTGCAGAGAAAACACCATTGGAATTTTCTCCGGGGATTCCCATAAACTTAGGAAGTCCGGCACCGGAGCCGATAAAGACTGCTTCAAAGCCCTCTTCCAAGAGCTCATCAATGGTAATGGACTTTCCGATGACCACATTGGTCTCAATCTTTACGCCAAGGGCCTTAACATTCTCAATTTCCTTTGCCACAACGGCTGTCTTGGGAAGTCTGAACTCGGGAATACCATATACCAAAACACCGCCAGCCTCGTGTAAGGCTTCAAAAATCGTCACATCATAGCCCATCTTTGCCAAATCACCGGCGCAGGTTAAGCCTGCAGGACCGGAACCAATCACTGCAACCTTCTTATTCTTTTTCTCAGCAGTCACCTCAGGCTGAATTCCATTTTCTCTAGCCCAGTCTGCTACAAATCTTTCCAGCTTACCAATGGAAATCGGGTCTCCCTTAATGCCACGAATACATTTTCCCTCACACTGTGTTTCCTGAGGGCAAACACGTCCGCAGACAGCCGGAAGGGCACTGGAATTGCTGATAATCTGATATGCCTCTTTTATATTACCGTTCTTCACCTGCTCGATAAATGCTGGAATATCAATTGCCACAGGGCATCCCTTCACGCACTGTGCGTTCTTACAGTTGATACATCTGGAAGCCTCGCACATAGCCTCCTCTAAATTATATCCCAGACATACTTCCTCAAAATTCTTTGCACGCACCTGAGGGTCCTGCTCGCGTACCGGTACCTTAGTTAAAACATCCATTCTTTTATCCTCTCAAACTTATATTTTTTTCTTAGCTCTAAATCTACTGGCAAACTCCACAATTGCCGTGATGGGTATCGCCCTCTTCCAGCTTTAACATATCTCTGCCTTCCTGGGTCTTATACATGGTCTGTCTTCTCATAGCTTCATCAAAGTTTACCAGATGGCCGTCAAACTCAGGACCGTCAACACATGCAAATTTCACCTTATCTCCCACGGTTACACGGCATGCTCCGCACATACCGGTTCCATCCACCATAATCGGATTCAGGCTCACTACGGTAGGAATCGCTAACTCCTTTGTCAATAGGCAGACAAATTTCATCATAATCATAGGACCGATGGCAATACATACATCATATTTCTTGCCCTCTGCAACCAAATCCTTGATTGTCTGTGTAACCATACCGCTTCTGCCGTAAGAGCCGTCATCTGTGGTAACATATAGATTTCCGGCAACAGCCTCCATCTCTTTCTCTAAAATCAACAAATCCTTTGTCTTGCTGCCAACGATAACATCGCAGGAAATTCCATTCTCGTGAAGCCACTTCACCTGAGGATATACCGGCGCAGTACCCACACCACCTGCAACAAACAAAATACTCTTTTTCTTTAACTCATTTATGTCTTCCTTCACTAAATCGGAAGGGCATCCCAAAGGTCCCACAAAATCGTGGAAGGAATCTCCTTCCTTCAAGTCAGCCATAATCTTTGTTCCCGCACCTACTGTCTGAAAGACAATGGTAATCGTTCCCTTTTCTCTGTTATAATCACAGATCGTTAAGGGGATTCTCTCTGAGGCTTCGTCGGTTCTGACAATGACAAACTGACCAGGCAAGCATGCCCTGGCAACCATACCGGCTTCTACCTCCATCAGATAAATGTTGGTTGTTAATTCCTGTTTCTTGACAATCTTATACATTTCTTTCTCCTTAGGGATTGTTTATTTCAACTAAAGAATAGCTGATATCGTTTTCATATTTTAGGGTAACCACACTTCCATCCATGGCATCTACTCCGTACAGCTGAGTCATTTCCATCTCAGAATCCGAGCTGCTTTCCCGAAAAACATAGTACATTTTCTCACGAATGACACAATAAGTCAAATACGTATAATAATAAACCTTATCGGAATTAAGGGTATTGCCAAAATAATCCTGAATTCGTCCTGTTTGCATCAGGTAAGCAAGTAAATGATTTCTGGCTTCTTCCTCTGACAACTTATGAGGTATGTCCAGTTCGTAAATCCGCTCCACAACCTCTGAAACCAAATCTTCCTTCATACTTACAAATCTGTACACCGTCTTACCCAAAGGCATAAGAAAGGGCTCCTCATAGAGCATTGCTTCCTCATTTGGAATAGAACCATCCGTCGTGTAGTACACCCGTGTATTCTCCTCGATTTCCACCTCAATGTAGGTAGGTTCGGTGTAAATACCACTGGTAGTAATGACCACCGGAGGTTCCGGTCTGCTCAAATCTATATGATAAGAGGCCTTTGCTTCATCACTGGTAATATTTGCCTTGCTTACATAAATTGCCCTTATTGTATAATCTCCTTCTTCCAGAATGATAGGGCCTTCGTATTTCTTGCTGTCTGTTGTAGGTTCTGTGCCATCCTGTGTATAATAAATCACACCGTTTTTGGGTCCGTTTATCATGACCGGCATAACCTTTGTATAGTATCCCTCCTGCACACTGAAGCTGGGAAGAGGGGCATAATACTCTTCATATGCCTTTCGCACCGCTTCATTTTCACATTCGCACAACAGCTCTCTTATTTTTTGGCTCTCCCCTGCTGTATTGTAAAAAGCAATCAGTTTACCATAGCAGGAAATCAAATCCGTTTCTGCCAAAAGAGTATTTGACAACAGCCTTTTTAACAAATTCTCATATTTTTCCTTCTCATTTGTAAGGAAATAGATTTCAGCCAATTCCTGCATAGCATCTGTCCGCTCAGGGTCAAGTGCGATTGCCTCTTCGAAATACGTGCTTGCCTTATCGAAATCGCCTTTGGTAAACTCCTTTCGTGCCTGCTCCACATACTCTAGGGCATCCCAGTTTTCGTGTGAGCTATGTTGCACCAAAAAAATAACTACAAATCCTATCACCAGCAGACACAGTAAGCCTAACCAGTAATACAGTTTTTTATGGTGCAAGGTTGTTTGAAGCATCTCCGGAAGCTCCAGAGAATTTTTTATCTTCTCCAGATGTTCTTCCATATTGTTTTCGACCTCTGTTTCAAAGTCGGGCACTACATAAATCTCCTTCCCGCACTGTTCGCAGAAAAGGCTATTCTTTTGTAATTCTTTTCCACAGGACGGGCACTTCATAACTACATTTCCTTTGCTTCCATACAGTTCTTCATTAACATTGCAATTGTCATAGGACCGACTCCACCCGGAACCGGAGTAATCGCGTCACAGACAGGTGCAACCGACTCAAAATCCACATCCCCGCAAAGCTTGTTGTCTTGATTGCGGTGAATCCCTACATCAATTACAACTGCACCGGGCTTTACATATTCTTCCGTGATAAACTTAGGTTTTCCAACGGCTACAATTAAAATGTCTGCCCTCTTCGTAATCTCCTTTAGATTTACAGATTTGCTGTGGGCAATGGTTACTGTGGCATTTTCACGAAGCATCAGCAAGGCCATAGGCTTGCCTACGATATTGCTGCGTCCCACAATCACACATTCCTTACCGGTAATCTCCACCTCAGAGCGTTTTAACAATTCTACAATGCCTGCCGGAGTACAGGATACAAAGCCTCGCTTCCCGGTACAAAGTGCCCCAACATTCATAGGATGAAATCCATCCACATCCTTTTGGGGAGTTATTGCAGTTAAAACTGCTTCCTCCGAAATACTCTTAGGCAGAGGGAGCTGTACCAGGATACCATCTACATCACTTCGATTGTTTAACTCCTCTATTAGATTTAAGACCTCTGTCTGTGTTGTCTCTTCCGGAAGTTCATAAGACAGGGAACGTATCCCGATGAACTCACAGGCTTTCTTTTTATTATTCACATAGACGCAGGAAGCCGGGTCTGCTCCAACTAATATGACAGCTAGGGTAACCTCTCGTCCCTCTTGCTTCCATAGAGACGCTTTGGTTCTTAATTCTTCTTTTATCTCTGCTGAAATGCGTTTTCCGTCAATTAACTTTGCCATATACGCCTCCTAGAATAAACCTGTTATAACTCCGTCGTCTGTCACATCAATCTGAAATGCAGCAGGGTTTTTGGGAAGGCCCGGCATGGTCATAATGTTCCCTGTAAGAACTACCACAAAACCGGCACCTGCGCTGACATAAACCTCTCGAATGGTAAAATCAAAACCTTCCGGTCTGCCCAGTAGGGTCTGGTCATCTGACAGAGAGTATTGATTCTTAGCCATACAAACTGGCAGCTTGCCAAAACCAAGTTCCTCCAGCTTGGCCAACTGCTTTAGCGCTGTCGGAGCAAAATTCACATTGCCGGCACCATAGATTTCTTTGGCTATTTTCGTAATCTTTTCTCTTAAGCCCAGCTCATCTTCGTAGAGACAATGGAAATCGGACTTCTTGTTTTCAAGGCTATATAAAACCTTTTCTGCAAGCTCTATTCCACCTTCTCCTCCGTTCTCCCACACCTTGGAAAGAGCAAACTCACAGCCTCTTTCCTCGCAGAACTGTTTCACAAAGCTTGTTTCCTCCTCACTGTCCGTCAGGAAGGAATTTAAGGTGACAATGACCGGCACGCCAAATTTCTGAAGATTTTCAATATGCTTTTCCAGATTTACAATGCCCTTCTTTAAGGCATCTACATTCTCTGCACTCAAATCCTGCTTTTTCACACCTCCGTTGTATTTCAGTGCACGGATGGTTGCAACCAGCACCACAGCGTCCGGTTTCAGTCCGGCTGCACGACACTTAATATCAAAGAACTTTTCTGCCCCTAAATCTGCACCAAAGCCCGCTTCGGTTATACAATAGTCTGCCGCCTTCAGAGCAAGCTTTGTTGCTCTTACAGAGTTGCAGCCATGGGCAATATTAGCAAAGGGTCCACCGTGCACAAAGGCCGGCGTATGCTCCAGTGTCTGAATCAGATTGGGCTTTAATGCGTCCTTCAGCAAAGCAGCCATGGCACCAACTGCGTTTAAATCCCTGGCAGTAACAGGCTTGCCGCTATAATCATAGGCCACAATAATCCGGGACAATCTATCCTTTAAATCATTCATATCGGTAGCCAGACATAGAATCGCCATGATTTCACTTGCCACGGTAATGACAAAGTGGTCCTCTCTGACTGTACCGTCCATTTTGCTGCCCAAACCAACCACGATATTTCGAAGCACTCGGTCATTCATATCCAGACAACGTTTCCATACAATCTGTCTGGTATCAATCTGCAGTTCATTTCCCTGCTGAATATGATTGTCCAGCATGGCAGCTAACAGGTTATTTGCTGAGGTAATCGCGTGGAAATCTCCTGTAAAATGAAGGTTTAAATCCTCCATGGGAACCACCTGAGCATATCCTCCGCCTGCAGCTCCGCCCTTCACCCCAAAACAGGGGCCTAAAGAGGGCTCTCGCAGTGCAATAATGGCTTTTTTGCCAAGCTTTGCAAAGGCCTGTCCCAAACCAACGGTGGTAGTGGTCTTGCCCTCTCCTGCGGGAGTCGGATTGATAGCCGTCACCAGAATGAGCTTTCCGTCCTCCTTCTTTTCCGCTTCCTTGATATACTCATCTGTAATTTTCGCCTTGTATTTGCCGTATAGCTCCAACTGCTCCTCATCAATAGCTAATGTAGCCGCCACATCCTTAATAGGCCATAGAGTAGCCTCCTGTGCGATTTCAATGTCTGTCTTCATAGTCTGTCCTCCGTCACATGGTCTCCAATAAATTCTCAAATTCCTCTAAGGTCATCAAAACCTTTCTGGGTTTTGTTCCTTCTTCCTCACCAACAACACCATACTCGCAAAGCTGGTCCATAATACGCGCAGCACGGTTAAAGCCAATCTTTAACAGTCTTTGCAGACTTCCTATGCTGGCTTTGTCCTTGTCGATAATAAACCTTCCGGCTTCTGCAAAATATTCATCCAGGTCATTTTCAGAAGAACCACCCCCTGAACTGTTGCCTGTTGACGACTCCATATTGTTAAGCTTCTCTTCCACATCATTGGCGTAAACATTGCCGTATTCCTGATTCTTAAGGAAGTCCACCACATCATATACTTCCTTATCGGAAACAAAAGCACCTTGCACTCTGGCTGGTTTGGAATACCCCTGAGGATAGAAGAGCATATCTCCCTTTCCTAACAGTTTCTCTGCACCCACCTGATCCAGAATGGTCCTGGAGTCCACTCCACTAGCCACTGCAAAAGCAACACGGCTGGGCATATTGGCTTTGATCAGGCCCGTGATAACATCCACACTAGGTCTCTGGGTAGCTATAATCACATGGATGCCGCAGGCTCTTGCCAGCTGTGCCAGACGACAGATAGATTCCTCTACCTCCCCCGGGCATACCATCATCAAATCTGCAAGCTCATCAACAATAATCACTATTTGAGGCAGTTTCTTAGGAACCGGTTCTTCTCCTTTGCTCGCTAATTCCAAAACCTTCTTGTTGTATCCCTTCAAATCCCTCACGTTGAAATCAGCAAATTTGCGATACCGCTCTTCCATCTCCGTTACAGCCCAATGCAATGCTGCGGAAGCCTTCTTAGGGTCTGTCACCACGGGAATCAGCAGGTGAGGAATCCCATTATATACGCTTAATTCCACAACCTTGGGGTCCACCATAATTAACTTCACATCATCGGGATGTGCTTTGTATAAGATACTCATAATCAAGGTATTAATGCATACGGATTTACCGGAGCCGGTGGATCCGGCAATCAGCATATGAGGCATTTTGGCAATATCCGTAACGATGGTCTTTCCTGCAATATCCTTACCTACTGCAAACGCCAGATTGGAATCAAACTCCTGAAATTCCCTGCTCTCTAGTAGATCCCTCAATGCCACCATTTGATTTTCTTTGTTTGGCACCTCAATACCAATGGCAGCTTTTCCCGGAATGGGAGCTTCAATTCGAATATCCGTAGCTGCCAGATTCAGCTTGATATCGTCCGTCAACCCAACAATCTTGGATACCTTTACCCCTTGTTCCGGCTGCAATTCATATCGAGTAACACTAGGACCCTGACTGATATCTGTTATTGTTACCTTCACTCCAAAAGTGTTTAAGGTCTGTTGCAGTCTAAGGGCTGTCTCCTTTAACTCAGAGGAAGAATCCTTAACAGACCCCTTCCCCTTTTGCAGACAGCTTAATGGAGGAAACATATATTTTTTTGCTGGCTTAACCACTTTTGAATCAGGCTTGATTACTGCCTCTGTAGGAACTGTTGGTTCCGCTTGTTTGCGTTTATCCCCTGTTTCCTGAATTTGATTTTCCTGCTCGATTCCCATTCTAGGTTCTTCTCTATGTATTCTGATTTGCGGTTCAAATTCCGGTTTCAGCTTGATAGGCTCAGCTTGTGGTCTCCTGATTTGCGGTTCAGGTTCCCTATCCCTTGCATCAGATATCACAACCTCCTGTTCCTTCGCCTCTACAGGCCTTGTCTGATGAATGGGATGAAATTCTATCTCATGTACATCCTCTCTTCTGGGAATCGTATCCTGTTTTTTCAAGGAAGTATCCAAAATAACACCTGAGACTTTTTTGTCCCTTCTGAGAACGGCTGTTGTTGCCTCTTCCTTGGCTGTAAGGGTAGAATCCACCTCCTCACCGGTTTCCTCTTCCTCCTGGGTTTCCAAGCTCTCCTCTTCCTCACGCAGTCTGCGGCGTTCTTTCCGGCGCTTGTAATCCTCCATCCCTCTCTCTTTCACTTGCATAGAGCCATTTTTCAAATACCGAATCAAAGATTTTTCGGTCAAAATAATGACGGAAATGACACTGATCAAAAAGACCACTAAAATGGTTCCTACAACCTCCAGATAATGCTTCAGGAAATAGGCCAGTGAGCCGAATAGTACTCCACCGCCGTTTCTGTTTTCTTTACATAGGCTGTAGATGCTTGACATACTATAGGAATCCAGACTTGTGGCCTGGGGCGTGATTAACTCACAGACAATTGCAAACATAACGGTCAACAAAACCATTGCCGTCATCTTCCGTCCAGCACTTCTCTTTCCCTTGTTTGCCATCCAAAAGACCACAAATAGGAAAACCAAGGGCGGTAAGATATAGGCTGTAAAGCCAAAAAGTCCAAATTCCAAATTGCTTATAAAGTCTCCAAAAGAACCGATTATATGAAAATTACATAAAAATAGAAAAATACAGCCTATACATAAAATAATAAGATATATTTCTTGAAAGAGTGCTTTTTCCTCCGGTGTTTTTTCCATATGCTCTCTCTCAGGTACACTCCTGTTCCCGGTTTTATGAGCCTCCCTCTGAGGCGTTCTTTTTCTATTACTTGATGAAGTTTTTCTTCCATCTGTGTTCGCCATGAAAGTCACCCTCTTTTCCTAAAGTGTCTAAATTCACAATCCTTTTGATTATAGCATTTTTTCTTTCAGGGGGCAAGGGGGACAGGTCCATATGCCCCCAAGTTCTAGGGGGGGCATATGGACCTGTCCCTGTTGTCCCCCATGCCCCCCTTTTCCCCACCCATCAGTTCGTGTAACTTTTGAATAGCTTCCTTGATTCCTCCCACCTCATCAATGATGCCGTTTTCCACAGCCTCCTTGCCGACTAACAGTGTGCCCACATCCCTGGTCAGCATCTTGGTTTCCAACAGCAGCTTTTCGAATCTCTTTTGTGTTACATTGCAATGACTACAGACATAATTTGTGATTCGATCCTGTATCAATTTGAAATAATCAAAACTTTGGGATACACCAATCACTGTTCCGTTGCTTCTCACGGGATGTATCACCATAGTTGCAGTAGGAACAATGAAAGAATAATCAGAGCTGACGGCAATAGGCACACCTATGGAATGACTTCCTCCTAGCACAAGGGATACGGTAGGCTTACTAAGACTGGATATCATCTCGGCTATAGCTAGTCCGGCCTCCACATCTCCTCCCATGGTGTTTAACAGCACAAGCACGCCTTTGATTTTCTCGCTCTCCTCAATTGCTGCCAGTGTTGGCAAGATCTCCTCATATTTGGTTGTTTTAGTTTGATTTCCTGTCTGTTCATGCCCTTCAATCTCTCCAATAATCGATAATAAATGTATTTCATCAATGAATTTTTTCTCTTCACTCATAAACCAAACCTCCTGACAATAAAAAAAGAAGTGTCAATTGACACTTCTTATTCTGCCCGAAAAATCGGTTTCTAATCTTTCAGCTCACCAATCAGCATTTCATCAATATTGTAGCGGGGTCTGTGCTTGACCTCAATATAGATTTTGCCAATATATTTACCAATCAAACCAATGGCAAATAGTTGAATCCCTCCCAAAAACCATACGGATAAAATCAGGGAGGTCCAACCCGGCTCAACATGTCCTGTAACATAGGAAATCAGAGCGTATATGGCTGCTAAAACTGAGCAAAACATAATCCCAATTCCAAGTCCCATAACCATAGAAATCGGCTTTATGCTGAAGGAGGAAACCCCTTCAAAAGCAAGAGCCAGCATCTTTTTCAAAGGGTATTTGCTCTCTCCTGCCATTCGTTCCCTTCGGTCGTAATAAACACAGGCCGTCTTATATCCAAGGAGCGGTACAATGCCTCTCAAATACAGATTGTATTCCTTATATTTTGCAAATTCTCTTACTGCTCTCTTGCTCATAAGTCGGAAGTCAGCGTGATTATACACGGTCTTTACTCCCATAAATTCCAACAGCTTATAAAAGCTCTGGGCAGTCACCCTCTTAAAAAAGGAATCGGTAGTGCGTGCTTTTCTGACCCCATATACGATATCGCAGCCCTTGTGATATTGGTCCACCATCTCTTCCATGGAGGCAACATCATCCTGCAAATCAGCATCAATGCTGATCACCATATCACACATTTCCTGAACACTTAACAACCCTGCAGTTAAAGCAAACTGGTGACCCACATTGGTGGCCAGCTTACAGCCGAAAACCTGATTCGGGTAGTTCTCATGCTCTTCTTTAATCAACTCCCAGGTTCTATCCTTGCTTCCGTCATTTACAAACAGGATAAAGCTATCCTGAGCTATCTTGCCCTTTGAAATCATATTGTCCAATATATTACGCAGAGCTTTCGACGAAGTGATTAGTACCTCTTCCTCATTGTAGCAAGGCACTACAACTGCTAATCTATCCATACGCCTCTTCCTTATCAGCATACCCTACTATGCAAATCATTTGTTACTGTGTAAATACAAAATAGCTTAAATGGCAGCCAGAGCCTGCTCCAGGTCAGCAATGATATCCTCTATATTTTCGATACCAACTGAAAAACGAATTAGATCAGGTGCCACGCCAGCTTCTACAAGCTGCTCATCCGTCATCTGTCTATGGGTATGGCTAGCCGGATGTAATACACAGGTTCTGGCGTCAGCCACATGGGTTACGATAGCAGCCAGTTTCAGCTTGTCCATGAGCTCTGAAGCCGCTGCTCTGCCACCCTTTAATCCAAAGGAAATGACCCCGCTGGTTCCCTTGGGCATGTATTTCTGCGCCAGGCTATGATACTTATTTCCGGAAAGACCGGGATAATTTACCCAAGCCACCTTCTCATGCTGCTCCAGATACTCCGCCACAGCCTGAGCGTTGCTGCAATGTCTTTCCATACGAAGGGGCAGAGTTTCCAATCCGATATTTAACAGGAAAGCGTTCTGTGGAGATTGGATAGAGCCCAAATCTCTCATAAGCTGTACCGTTGCCTTTGTGATATAAGCAGCTTTTCCGAATTTCTTGGTATAGGTAACTCCATGATAGGAATCATCCGGTGTCGTAAGCCCCGGAAATTTATCCGCATACAAATCCCAATCAAAGTTTCCGGAATCTACGATAGCACCACCTACGCAGGAAGCATGACCATCCATATATTTTGTGGTAGAATGAGTGACAATATCTGCTCCCCATAGAAAAGGATTACAGTTAATCGGTGTTGCAAAGGTGTTATCCACAATCAAAGGCACATGATTTTTATGTGCCACATTAGCAAATTTCTCGATATCCAGCACCACCAAAGCCGGGTTTGCAATGGTTTCAGCCAATACGCATTTTGTGTTGGGACGAAATGCCTTCTGCAGTTGATCCTCAGACATATCAGGGTCCACAACCGTACAGTCAATTCCCATTTTCTTCATAGTCACGGTTAATAAATTGAAGGTGCCACCATAAACAGTAGAAGACATTACTACATGGTCACCAGCCTCAGCAATGTTAAATACTGCATAGTAGTTTGCAGCCTGACCGGAGCTGGTCAACATAGCAGCAACTCCACCTTCCAATTCACAAATCTTCTGTGCCACATAATCATTGGTAGGATTCTGCAATCTGGTGTAAAAATAGCCGCTCTCTTCTAAGTCAAAGAGCTTTCCCATCTGCTCTGAGGTCTCATATTTATAGGTTGTGCTCTGAATAATCGGCAGGATTCGGGGTTCACCATTCTTCGGTTTCCAGCCGGACTGCACGCATATTGTCTCTTTTTTATACTGCTTCTCCATGTTCGCTTTATCCTTTCCGTTACTCTTTTCGTTCCTTTTCGGAATTGTGGTTTTTAATAGCAAGAGAGGTCTGCCACAGACAGACCTCATATGTTACTCATCCCAGTTGTGATAAACAGCCTGTACATCATCATCTTCATCTAACAGGTCCAGGGTACGCTGTAAATTCTTGATTGCTGTTTCATCCGTTAACTCTACATAATTCTGAGGAATCATAGTTACCTCAGCATTTAACATAGGAATGCCTGCATCCTCCAATGCCTTTCTTACAACATCAAAGTCGTCCGGAGCCGTAAGAACCTCATAGCTGTCCTCTTCTTCTACAAAATCCTCGGCTCCTGCATCCAAGGCAATCATCATTAACTCATCCGCATCCTGATCACATTCCTCTTTGTCAAGGATAATCTGACCTTTTTTATCAAACATATAGGAAACACAGCCCTGAGTACCGATATTACCTTGTCCCTTTGTAAATGCACTTCTTACATTTGCAGCTGTTCTGTTTTTATTATCTGTAAGGGCATCCACAATAATTGCGATACCGCTTGGACCATATCCTTCATAGGTAACATACTCGTAATTCACATTACCGGCATCTCCGGCAGCCTTCTTGATACCTCTTTCAATTGTATCATTAGGCATGTTATTGGATTTTGCCTTAGCGATTACAGCCGCAAGCTTGAAATTATTATTTGGGTCCGGTCCCCCTTCTTTTACGGCTACTGCAATTTCTCTTCCGATAATGGTAAAGATTTTTCCTTTTGCAGCATCGTTCTTCTCTTTCTTATGTTTAATGTTCGCAAATTTAGAATGTCCTGACATTTTACTAACTCCTTCATCCTTTTGTCTATCTACAACTTATTTATCATATCATTATTTTTCTCATACTTCAAGTACCGTAAGCTCTTATGTATGCAATTCCAGACTAACCTTAAGAGCCAAATCTACCCGGTTCATAATTTCCCCGTCCAAATGGCAGATTTTATCCTTTAGTCTTGTCTTATCTATGGTTCGCAATTGTTCCAGCAAAACCACTGAATCCCTCTCCATTTCATATTGCTTTGCACTGAGTTCAATATGCGTAGGGAGTTTTGCCTTGTTCATTTTGCTGGTAATTGCGGCTATAATAACCGTTGGGCTATGTTTATTTCCAATATCATTTTGAATGATGAGTACAGGTCTTATCCCACCTTGCTCGGAACCGATTACCGGTCTTAAATCCGCATAATATACATCTCCTCGTCTCATACAATAACCTTTCTTTTTCGTGGATATTTCCTTCGTTAAAGGTAGTATTCCCCATTTATCGAAAGGTATACTGTGGACTTATCTGAAATTCTAAGAAAGGGGGGCCTCCAAGAGATCCGTCGGTAGCATGTGCGCCTCACCATACTTTTCTGCAGCCAGGTCACCCGCTTTGGCGTGCGTGCCCACAGCCAGAATACAAGCCCGATAAGCAGATAAGCCATAACCCATATAGGCAGTCAGAATCCCTGCCAATAGATCTCCGCTTCCTGCCACCGCCATCCCGGAATTCCCCCATACATTCAGGCATCCGGGGTTGCCTTCACCACAAATATAGGTGCGAGCATCCTTTGCAACCAAAACAATATGTAATTTTTTCGCAAGCTTATCACAAACACAAATAAAGTCCTTCTTTACCTGCGAAACGCTGTGCCGCTCCTCCGGAAATACTGCATCAAGAAGACGTACCAATTCCATGATATGAGGTGTCAGCACAACAGCTCTATCCTGCATATAGGATAGCTTTTCTAACAGCCTTCTGTCTTCTGCCAAGAGATTGATTCCGTCAGCATCAATGATTAGCGGTCTATCACTCTTTCGAATAGCTGCCTCTAACAATTCATGTGCCGATTCTGTTTTACCCAGTCCCGGTCCAACCAAGATGACATCACACCAGCTTAAATCTGCCTGGAAAGCTTCCCGTAGAGTAAACAGAACCTCAGGAACAGCAGGAACTAAAATGGATTTCACACCGGCCTCGCTACATACCTTAACCATTCCTGCCCCACTGCGATAGCAAGCCTTAGCAGACATAAGTGCTGCACCCGGATAAGCATCACTGCCTACTGCCAGAAGGCATTTTCCAAAACTTCCTTTGTTTCCGTCTTTCCTTCTTTTGGGCATTACATAGTCAGGATGCCCTTCAATAGAAAGAATTCCGGGCCTTACATTGGTCCAACAATCTCTGTAGAGTCCTATGCTTTTTACAATCACCTGGCCTGCCAGCTCTGCTCCCGGATATAGAAGCAGACCTCTTTTCAGATACTCAAAGGTGACTGTACAATCTGCCTGAAATCCCAGGACACAACTGCCATCATCCGTATTCACCCCGGAGGGTATGTCAATTGCCAATTTGTATGCTTGATATGTATTGAGAAAAAGCAGTAGCTGGGATATCTCCTCCGAAAGTTCTCCGGCAAAACCGATGCCAAATATACCATCTACAATAATAGTATATTCAGTTTCCTCCAGATTTGTGACAAAAGAAACAGGATACCGTGATAACAAGCTTTTCTGGCATCTATTCTCTTCTGTCCTGCGCTTGTCTTGCTCTGTCAGATATACGGATGTCTTCCAACCCCTCTCTGCAAGTATTCTCGCTACTGCCAATGCGTCTGCCCCATTGTTTCCCCGGCCGGCGACACATAGAACATGCTGCTTTTCTTTGCAGTCAAACCTTTTCTCTATTTCCTCCACACAGGATAGTGCTGCCCGTTCCATCAAAACCAGTGACGGAATTCCTACTTCAGTAATCGTATAGTTATCACAATACTTCGCCTCGGCGGCGGTTAAAATATAATTCATACCCTGCCTCAAAACTCACCCTGACTCAAATCAAATAAATCAACTACATCTGCTCCAAATATGTCGTGCATATATTTATAGATTTCCTGATTTTTTTGTTCCATTCTCTGCTTTTCAATCAATTTCTTTTTTAATTCTATTCGTACTTCCTTCACCCATGCTTCAATTTCCTGTATTTGTTCTTCGTTACTATGCATCATTTCATAGCAGCTTTCCATAGTACTGATCATCAAATCCAGGTTCAGCTCTTCAATTGCAAAAGGCAGGTCTCGCCCTTCCTCTTCAACAGCAATGAGGTTTTCATTGCATTCTTCTATCAAGGCGCGGTGTTCTGCCATTTTCGCTTCTCTGGTTTCCTTATCCAGTTCATTCTCATCAGAAGCCATATTGACGATTTCATTCATCAGTTTCTTTTTCAGTCTTTTGATATCCTTGGACTGGTTGGTTAATTTCCCCTGTTTGCGAATCACTTCATTTAAGCGCTCTTCGTACTCTGCCACCCCATCTCTGCCTAGCTTGTCAAAGAGTTTATACCATTTTTTGTCCATGGTCAGTATAGGAAGCTTCTTCCCTTTTAAAGCTGCTCTGTATGTTTCTTCGCTGTTTTCCTTCCTATTACTCATACGCAACCCCTTTGTCCTATGACCATACAACTGTTACTGCGCATCCATATCGAAATCGTGTGCTCAACCGGATACCGATATAGAATCTCTTTACTCCGTCAGATTGTAGGATAATTTCATCAAACTGTCGGATAAATGTACATTTTCTACCTGAATCGTTCCCGGGAGATTTAAGTCCACGTGGGCGAAATTCCAAATCCCCCGAATATTACAGGAGGCTAATCTGTCTGCCACTGATACAGCACCGGTTTTTGGAATGGTTAACACTGCGATTTCAATATCGTTATTGCGAATAAAGTCTTCCAACTCCTCCATAGGCATTACCGTTGTACCCCTTACGGTAGTTCCGATTAAATCCGGGTTTTGATCAAACATTCCTTTAAATAGGAAACCTCTTCTTTCGAAATTCAGATAATTGCCCAATGCTCTTCCCAGATTTCCTGCTCCTATAATGATAAAATTATGCTTTCTGTCCAGGCCCAATATCTTCGCAATTTCCTGGTATAAAAATTCTACATTATATCCATATCCCTGCTGTCCAAATCCTCCAAAATTATTAAAATCCTGTCGAATCTGGGATGCAGTAACCTTCATCAGTTTACTTAATTCCTGAGAAGAAATTCGCTCCACCCCTGACAATCTAAGCTCTTCCAGATAACGAAAATATCTCGGCAAACGACTGATAACCGCTTGTGAAATTTCCTTTTCCATAACACATCCCCTTTATGCACATACTACATAGTTACATTTATTTTATGTCAATGTTAAATTCTTGTCAATAAAAACAGCGGGGTACCTAACCCCGCTGTTTTTATAATCCAATATTTAAAGTTTATTTCAAGCTTTCTTCCAATGTCTCTCTAATTGCCTTAATGAAATCCAGGCTGTTCAAAATAACAGGATTCTCACAAGTGGAAATCAAGGATAAGCTCTTAGTCATCTTTCCGTCTTCAACAGTCTTAATGCAGGCTGCCTCCAGCTTGTTGGCGAAATCCACTAAATCCTCCAAACCGTCCAGCTCACCGCGTTTTCTCAAAGCTCCTGTCCAGGCAAAAATGGTTGCGATGGAGTTTGTGGAGGTTTCTTCCCCCTTTAAATGCTTGTAGTAGTGTCTCTGTACGGTACCGTGAGCTGCCTCATACTCATACACACCGTTTGGAGAAACCAGCACGCTGGTCATCATAGACAAATCTCCGTAAGCCGTTGCCACCATATCACTCATAACATCACCGTCATAATTCTTGCAAGCCCATATAAATCCACCCTCGGAGCGAATTACACGTGCTACCGCATCATCAATCAAGGTATAGAAATATTCAATGCCAAGTTTTTCAAAGGTTTCCTTATATTCTTTATCATAAATATCCTGGAAGATATCCTTGAAATTGTGGTCGTATTTTTTGGAGATGGTATCCTTTGTGGCGAACCATAAATCCTGCTTGGTATCTACTGCATAAGAAAAGCAGGCTCTGGCAAAGCTTGAAATGGATTTATCTGTATTATGGATGCCCTGAATAATACCTGCTCCATCAAAGCTATGAATCAATTCTCTGATTTCCGTACCATCCTCGGCTGTGAATACAAGCTCTGCCTTCCCTGCACCGGGAACCTTAATCTCTGTATTCTTGTACACATCACCATAGGCATGACGAGCAATGGTAATAGGCTTGGACCAGTTTTTAACATAAGGGACAATTCCTTTAACCAAAATAGGGGCTCTGAAAACCGTACCATCCAAAATAGCTCTGATGGTTCCGTTAGGACTCTTCCACATCTCTTTCAGGTTGTATTCGGTCATTCTGGCCGCATTGGGAGTGATTGTAGCACATTTTACAGCAACGCCATATTTTAAGGTTGCATTTGCGGAATCAATCGTTACCTGATCATTGGTTTCATTTCTATACTCTAAGCCTAAGTCATAATATTCTGTTTTTAAATCCACAAAGGGAGAAAGTAATTCATCCTTAATCATCTTCCAGAGAATTCTGGTCATCTCGTCTCCGTCCATCTCTACCAACGGAGTTTTCATTTGAATTTTGTTCATTGCTTCGTTCCTTTCCAATTATGCTTTCTTTTCAAACAATTCGTGCAAACCACAT